>DASUFM010000848.1:0-4403 GCA_036274535.1 Blastocatellia bacterium | reverse complement strand
GGCACGATCGATTCGCTGGTTGTGCAAAATCCGTTCAAGATGGGCTATGAAGGGGTCAAAACGATCGTCGACAAAATCGACGGCAAACAGCCAGAACGCCGCATCGACACAGGCGTCAAGCTTTTGACCAAAGATAACGTGGATACGCAAGAGATACAGGAACTGATAAAATGAGACTGTGGAAACCAATCTAAGGAGTGCAGATTATGGAAGTCCTGGAAGTCTCTTTTGATCAAGTGTTCAATCTGGCGCAACGTCTTTCACTTGTTGATCAAATAAAGCTGATCGCACGCCTGGGGCCTGCGGTGGAGAAGGCTCTGGATAAAGGCGAACTGCCAGGAACACCTCAGCGTCCGAACCTTTATGGCGCGCTGTCCGATTTAGGCCCCGCTCCTTCGTCTGAGGATATTGACGAGATCCGGCGTGAGATGTGGGCCAATTTTCCACGAGAGGACATTTGATGATTCGAGCGGTTGCCGGCGCTCACGCGCTATATTGGTATTTGGACGCCGATCCACGCCTCTCCAAAACTGCTAAAGCGGCGATTGATTCCGCAAATCAAAACGGGGATCAGATTGGCGTCTCATCAATCTCGTTGATTGAGATCGCATATCTGGCCGAAAAAGGAAAAGTTCCAATAATTGCCTTTGACCGCATTGTCGCATTGCTGAATCTTCCCAATGGAGTTTTCGAAGAGACTCAGGTTGACCAGCAAGTGGCCGATGCGTTGCGCAAGATTGACCGCGCGCAAGTCCCTGATATGCCTGATCGCATCATCGCCGCAACTGCATTAATGCTCGGAGTGCCTGTCATCAGCCGCGACGGCAAAATACAATCTTCTATTGTTACAACTATATGGTGATGGCATGACCTCGACTCCTCCCGCGCTTGAAATGCGCGGCATCACAAAATCATTCGCCGGCAACACCGTCCTCGCCGGCGTCGACCTGACGGCGCCGGCGGGCGAAGTCCATGCGCTGGTGGGCGAGAACGGGGCGGGTAAATCGACGCTGATGAAGATTCTCGCCGGCGTTCATCAGCCGGACTCCGGCGAGATTTTGATTGACGGCGAGCCGCGCGTTTTCGCGGGCCCCGCCGACGCGCTCAGGAGCGGCGTGGCGATGATCTACCAGGAATTGTCGCTGGCGCCGCATCTGACGGTGGCTGAAAACATCTTCCTGGGGCGAGAGCCTTTAAAGCTGGCGCCGATCGGCTTCATCAACACCCGTGAATTGAACGCCCGCGCGGGCGCGATGCTCCAGGACTTCGGGTTCGAGATCAATCCGCGGGCGCGCGTCGCGCGGCTGAGCGCGGCCGACCGCCAACTGGTCGAAATCACACGAGCGGTCGTCGAGGCCAAACGCGTGATCGTAATGGACGAGCCCACGTCGTCGCTGACCAACCAGGAAGTCGACGAGTTGTTTCGTCTGATCCGCGACCTGAAATCGCGAGGTCTGGCCGTAATCTATATTTCGCATCGACTGGAAGAACTGCCGGAGATCGCAGGCCGTTTGACCATCCTGCGCGACGGGCGGGCTGTTTATACGGGGCCATGGGGCGAGGTCTCCACAGGCGAGATGATCCGGCACATGGCCGGGCGCGAGTTGAAAGAGATTTTTCCGCCGCGAAACGCCCGCGTCGGCGAGGTCAAATTGCGAGTGACCAATCTGACTCGCTCGCCGAAGTTCGAGAATGTGAGTTTCGAAGCGCGCGCCGGCGAGGTAGTAGGCGTCGCCGGGCTCGCCGGCGCCGGGCGGACGGAGATGGTCGAAGCGATCTTCGGCGCGCAACCGCTGGAAAGCGGCGAGATCGAATTCGGCTCCGAAAAAATCGTCGCCGGGCGGCCGAGCAGATCGGTCGCGCGCGGATTGAGCCTGTTGACCGAAGACCGCAAACGCACGGGCCTGTGTCTGAATCTGCCGCTCGCGACCAACATCACGCTGGCCAACGTTCGCGCGCTCGTCCGGGGAGGGCGATTGCAGCGCAAGGCCGAATTCAAGGCCACGAACGATTTCATACGCAAGCTGAGCATACGGCCGCCCTCCCCCGCGAAACCCGTGGGCCGTTTGAGCGGCGGCAACCAGCAGAAGTCGCTGCTCGCGCGGTGGCTCTTCGCCAACTCGCAGGTCTTTTTGCTCGACGAACCGACGCGCGGCGTCGACGTGGCCGCGAGGTCGGAAATTTACCGTGAGATCAATGAGCTCGCCGAAGCCGGCGCCGCCATCGTAATGGTTTCCTCCGACCTTCCCGAACTGCTTGGAATGTCGGACAGGATTCTGGTGATGCGCCGCGGGCGCATCGTCGCCGAACTCGACGCAAAGAAAACCTCGCAGGAAGAAATTTTGAAACATGCGGCGGTGGAAGAATTTTGAGTTCGTAGCGCCGCTAATCTATTCCGCCTTGCCCGAAGATTCCGCCTGAAGGCGGCACTACAAACAACGGAGCGCTAATGACAGAAACAGCTGACGTCGTCATCATCGGCGGCGGGATAGTAGGATCGAGCGTCGCATATAACCTGGCCGAATCAGGCTGCGCGAACGTCCTGATCATCGAACGCGAAGAAAAGCAGGGACTCGGTTCAACCGGCAAGAGCATGGGCGGCGTGCGCGCTCAATTCGCGACGCCGGTGAACATTCAGATGTCGCTTTATTCAATCGATCTGTTTACGCGTTTTGAAGAGATCACCCGGCAAACCGCCGATTACCGCGCGCACGGCTATCTCTTCTGCGCAACGACCGAAGCTCATCTGAAATACCTGCGCGAAAATCAGGAGAAGCAAAGGGCGGCCGGATTGAAGAACGCCGAGATGGTTTCACGCGAAGACATTGTGAGGATGGTTCCGCAAATGATCGCGGACGACATCATCGGCGGCGCGTATTGTCCGACCGACGGCTTCGTCGATCCTCACGGAGTGATGACCGGTTTCGCCAAACGAGCGAGAGAACTCGGGGCCCGCACATGGCTGAATACGGCCGTGACGGGAATCAACGTCGAAAGCGGCGCCGTAACGGGCGTCAAAACCACAACCGGAGACGTATCGACGCGCAATGTGGTCAACGCCGCCGGCCCATGGGCGGCGGAGATCGCGCGGATGGCCGGCGTCGAATTGCCGGTCGCCCCGCTGCGACGCCAGATAGTCAAAACGCAGCGATGCGACTTTCTGCCGGCGAAGTTTCCGATGGTGATTGATATGTCCACCGGATTCCATTTCCGTCGCGAAGGCGAGGCGATTCTGATGGCTTGGCCGGACGATGAAGAGACCTACGGTTTCAAAACTGCCTTCACGCATGATTTTATGGAAAAAGTCCTGACGCGCGCCGTGGACCGTGTTCCGGAGTTCGCCGACCTGGCCGTGAATCCGAAGCAGTGCTGGGCCGGGATGTACGAAGTCAGCCCGGATCATCACGCGATCATCGGCCCCGCGCCGGGAGTGAAAGGATTATTCTTCGCCAACGGCTTCAGCGGCCATGGAGTGATGCACTCGCCCGCCTCGGGACGCATCACGGCTGATTTGGTGCTGGGTCGCCGGAGTTTCGTCGACGCTTCTCCGCTAGGGGTCGAAAGATTCGCCGAAGGCAGGATGTTGGAAGAGACGGCCGTGCTTTAATTGGTATAGTAAATTCTTGGAGGAAGAACGTTTTCCATTTTCCATATAAGATTTGAGATTTGACATCGCCGGAGACGATTTCCTGACAATGACGAATATCAAATCTCATATGGAAAATGGAAAATGGAGACACGCTTTGAAACAGGATTTCGATCACAACTCAAAAAACAAATTTCAAAAATCATTGCTCTCCGACGGGTTGAAGCGGTTTCTGCCGTTCATCAGTCTGATCGCGCTGTGCGCGCTGATACCGCTTTGCGAATACTTCGTGCTCGAAAAGGACCCTGTCTTTCTGACGATGGGCAATCTCACGGCGATCGCTCGCCAGACCGCGGTGATCACGATTATGGCGATGGGCATGACGATGGTCATGGTCTCCGGCGGGATCGATCTTTCGGTCGGCTCGATCCTCGCGATTGCGAGCGTGGTCGGAGCGCTGGCGATGGCCGGCGGGGCGCCGGCGACGGTCGGATTCCTGGTCTGCCTCGCGGTCGGCGCGCTATGCGGGTTGATTAACGGCGCCGCCGTCGCCACATTGAAAATCCCCGCGTTTATCGTCACGCTTGGCGCAATGGGGATTTAACGCGGCCTGGCCCTCTATTTTTGCGACGGGAACGCGGTGGTCGGACTGCCGTCCAGTTTCGGCTATCTGGCGGAGAAGACTTTCCTGGGCCTGGCGCCGCTGCCGCTCCTGATCGTGATTGCGATCGCGTTGATCGTCCATTTTATGTTGAGCGACACCAGGCTCGGACGTTACTGTTATGCGATGGGCAGCAACCCTGAAGCGGCGCGATAC
>DASUFM010000847.1:0-10877 GCA_036274535.1 Blastocatellia bacterium | reverse complement strand
CACATTGGCCAACGAAGGATTGCAGTGGCTCGATCATCCGCTGCTTCAGGTCGACAATAAGTTCAAATTGGCGATCGGCTATGCGCCTGACCCATTGGAAGAGGTTTTCTTCGGCGAGATCACCGGAATCAACGTTTCGTTTCCAAATAGCGGGATACCGACCGTGACCGTCGTCGCGCATGATCTCCTGCAGCGATTGACGCATGGGACCAAGGATCGATCCTTTGCGTTGAGTCTGCCCTGCATAGGGAAGTTTCCGTTGCCTGATCCGTTGATCGCTGAACTGGTTGGCTTCACTAATCTGCTGGTCCCATTCGGCAATGTGGGCGATCTGGCGGGCGCGGGGCTTTCGTTCCTGACTCTGGTGATCGCTTACGCCCTGGACCCGATCGAGGCGAAGAAAGGGATTCGCACGCAGAAGAGTCAAAGCGATTTCGACTTCCTGTCAAAACTGGCTAAAGAGAACGGCTTTGAGATGTTTATCGATCATAGTGAGAAGCCACACGGGCGCTTCCTCAGATTCCAATTCCCGGCCATGGATCGAGACGTGGCCGTTAGTCTCAAGTGGGGGGCATCGTTGATCGACTTCACGCCCAAGATCTCTACAGTCGGCCAGGTCAGCGGGGTTACGGCGACCATCTGGCTGCCGAGCATTCAGATCGAGGTCGTAATCGTTCTTTCCTGGGACTTTGATCGAAGCGCTTTCAATCTGATGATTTTTCCCAGCCTGCCGGGGCTGGATGACGTCCCGGGCGTGGACAAGACACGAGGCGTGATCAAAATCCCGACCATCAGTCCGGTGACCGCGCCCAAGGAGATTCTGGGTGAATTGCTGCCGCGGCTTAACAACCGCCTGACCGCCAGCGGCAGCGTGATCGGCGACCCGCGCATCAAGGCGGGCAAGGTGATCGATATTGACGGTCTCGGAGAGCGGTTCGGCGGCCTTTACCGCGTGACTTCAGCCACGCACACGATTGACGGAAGCGGTTACAAGACACAGTTCGACGCGCGGAAAGAGGTCTGGTTCGAAGGACTCAATCGCCTTAAAAAGACCGCGAAAAGCGCATTTACCTCGATCGGCGCGCAAGGACAGACAATCAGGTGACCGGATTTCATATGGAGAAACGAGATGCCTACGACACTTTATGACAGCGGCGCTGAGGGAGAGAAACGGAATAAAGGGCTTCCACAAACCAGTATCGCGCCAGGCATTGTAAAGAACAATTGCGACCTGATCAGGCAGGGCAAAGTCCTGGTGCGCATCCCATCTCTCGATCAGGAGGTCTGGGCGCGGCTGACCGCTACTGGAGCGGGAAATGGAACGGGCCATTTTCACGTCCCGAATACAAAGGATGAAGTGCTGGTCGCATTGGTGCATGCCGATCCGGTGGACGCTTACATTATCGGCGGGATGTGGAGCACTCAGGTCTCGCCTCCCATTCCGCCGGTTCCCACCGATGGGCCGACGAAACGAATTATCAGAACCGGCTTGACGGCGGAAGTCGGGCATCAAATCGAATTCGATGATCTGCAACAATCAATCACCATCACGTCCAGCCCGCCGGGTTTTGAGCAAAAGATCAAGATGGACCCGAAAGGCATTACGCTGGAAAACCAGACCGGAACGATCAAAATTTCGATGAATAACGCTACGCAGATCATCAGCATCGAAGCCGTTACCGGGATCGAGTTGAAGGCGGAAGCGTTTATAAAACTCGGCGCCAAACTGATTTCCATCGAATCCGAAGGGCCATGCGTCATCAGCGGAAAGCCGGTGAAAATCAATTAGGAGAAAAGTGATGCCGCCAGCAGCGAGGGTCGGAGACCAGACAAGTCACGGCACGCCATTGACCGGGACCGGTAGTGTGGATGTTTTGATCGGCGGGCAACCGGCGTGGCGAGCCGTCGCAGACGTTCACGCCTGCCCGTTGTCGAACGGTCCGCAGCCACACGTCGGAGGAACAGTGCTCAAAGGCAGCCTGACAGTCCTGATCAACAATCAGCCCGCCGCGCGACAGGGCGATCAGGTCGTCGAAGGCGGCGGTGGGCCGAATGCGATTATCGCAGGGGCGCCGACCGTATTGATCGGAGGATAACGAAGATGAATAGCGCAACACCTGACCCGACAAGAGCTTTTCTCGGCGTGGGCTGGGCCTTCCCGCCGCAATTGGAATCCGACGGCTCGATCGCCGAGGCGGTTTATGAAGATGACGTCCGCCAGGCGATTCGCATCATCATCTTTACGAATCGAGGCGAGCGTTTGATGCGGCCCGATTTCGGCGCGGGGTTGAATGAGTTCGTCTTTGAGCCGGTCAGTACGGCGACGATGGCTCTGATCGAAAACCGCGTGCGCGAGGCTTTGATCGCCTGGGAGGCTCGTATCGATGTCCTGGAGGTCGGGGTTACGGCCGATGCGAGCGAGCGCAATAAACTACTTATCGATATGACCTATCGAGTGAGGGCCACGAACACAAAGCATAATCTGGTCTATCCGTTTTATCTACAGGAAGGAACGCCGGCGTGATTCAAAGGGCAATGGTAAAACTCGATGATCGCGGAGTCGCCGAACTCATCGCCGAACTGCTGGCTCGGCGTCCGGGATACGCGCCTGAATGGTCGCCGTCGGCGAACGGGCCGGATGCGGCGCTGGCGCAGATCGCCGCGCGTTTCTGGCAGGCGATCATTCAGCGATTGAATCAGGCGCCGGGAAAGAACAAATTAGCCTTTCTGGACACGCTGGGAGTCGAGTTGATTCCGGCGCAGGCCGCGCGCACTCCCGTCGTCTTCCGTCTGGCGGACAACGTCACGGACGCGCGCATTCCCGCGAACACGCGCATCGCCGCGCCTCCGCCGCCCGAAAGCAACAATCAAATCGTCTTCGAGACTGTGCGCGCGACCGGATTAGCCGCGGCGAAGCTTAAAGAAGTCGTCAGCCTCTGGCCCGGGCGCGATCAATACATCGATCACAGCGCGGCGTTTCTCGCCGGCGAAGCCTTTCAGCCTTTCAAAAAGAAGCTGCTGCAAAACACGCCGCATCATCTATACATCGCGCACGACACGCTGCTGGCGCTGGCCGGCAAGAGCTCGGTCGACGTGATCTTTGATTTAAAGACGGCGAGCAGCGAGCGGCTGGATATTTTATGGGAATACTGGGACGGCAAGGTATGGCGCCGGTTCAAGGATTTGCAGCCGCAATGCGACGAAGAGGCGCGTAAACTCGACAGCACCGACGGACTGCAGTTCAGCGGGCGATTTTCGCTGCGTACGGACTGCGCCGAGACGAGTAAAACAACCGTCAACGGCGTCGAAGCTTTCTGGGTTCGGGGAAGGTTGGACGAGCCCTTGCCGCCGAACCCCTCGCAAATCCTGCCGGAAGTGGAAAGCGTCAAGCTCAGCGCTAGCGTCGCGCGGCCGCTCGGCTTCTTTGTTTCAGACCTGGTTAGCGCATCGCCTACGCCTGAAAGTGTCTTGATCAAAGTTCAGGATGACGGCAGGAAGCCTCTGAAAGGCTTTTCCATCGGGACAACCAGGTCGCGCGATTTGGGCGTAACGGATGATCAGGGGGAGGCCCGGTTTGAAGTCCCCGACGATGGGGTGATAAACGTTGGTGTAGGTAATTTCAAACAGCAATATACGTTCCCGGCGAACATGAGGACGTCATCCAAAACGACATTTACTTTGAGCTCTCTCAAGCTCGACAAGGCGTTCAGCGATCAGTCCGAAATTGATTTCTCCCAAACCTTTTATCCGTTCGGCGTTCAACCGCAACCGGGCGCGACTTTCTATTTTTCGAGCGAAGAAATATTCAGCAAGCCCCGAGCGCAAGTACAACTCCTGGCCCTGGCCGCGGAAACGCCGCAGAATCAGTTTGGCGGAGGCTCCGACATTCCCCACATCGTCGCCTGGGAATACTGGAACGGCCGCCAATGGGTGACGATGTTCCAGTCACATGGAGCGACCGGGGCAACCGGGGCAACCGGGGCAACCGGGGCAACCGGGGCGAATGCTGACCTGACCCATACCGAACTCATTGAAATCATCGTGCCGGACGATTTAGCGCGAGTTCAGGTTAACGGAGACGAGAGACTCTGGATGAGGGCCAGATTGATCAGCGGCGGTTTCGGAGTGAAAGTCTCGATCCCATTAACGCCGCCAATCCTTCTCACGGCGGCCGAAGAGACCCCGGCAACATTCGATTTCGTTGTGACGAAGCCGCCGGCGCTTTCGGATTTGCGGATCGGTTACGTATGGCAGAACGGACCATTTTATCCGGAACACGTCCTGGCTTACAACGATTTTCAATACGAAGACCGGACGGAAGAAGCGAGATTGCCCGGCGATGCCTTCAAGCCCTTCACGCCGGTTGAAGACCGCACGCCGTCGCTCTATCTGGGCTTCGACAGGAAATTGCCGGTGGATCGCCTGGGCATTTTGTTCGACATTGAAGAACAGCGGGACGATACGAATGGCCCCGCGCTCCTGTGGCAATACTTCGATGGATTTTCGTGGGAAGACCTGTCGGTCGAAGACGAAACGCGAAATTTGCGGGCGCCGGGAATCGTTTCCCTGATCGGTCCCGAGGACAGCGAACCGCTCGCGCGTTTCGACACGCCGCTGCATTGGCTTCGAGCCGGATTGAAAGAAGACGGGCCGCCGGGTGAGCCGGTGGTTAAAGGCCTTTTCCCCAACGCCGTCCACGCGCTCCAGCATCAGACCGTCGTTGACGAGCCGATAGGGGCGAGCGCGGGGCAGCCCAATCAGACATTCGCTTTCACTCAGATTCCCGTGCTCGAAGGCGAGCGGATCGAAGTGCGCGAAGTGACGGGATTGCGCGCCAACGTTGAGTGGCGGATCGTCGCGCTGGAAGTCTTCGGCGGCGACGAGGCGGCGGTGCGCGAGATGGAAGCGCTGCTCGCGCGTGAAGGCGCCCAGACGGAAATCAGTAGGGGAGATCTGCGCCTGATTCGAAACCGCGACAAGCGCGTCACCGAAGTCTGGACGCGCTGGCAATCACGGCGGCATCTGCTTTTCTCGGGCCCCAATGACCGCGATTACGTCGTCAACCGCGCGCAGGGCCTGTTGTTGTTCGGCGACGCCACGAACGGCAAAGTCCCTCCCGCCGGCGCGGCGATTCTGGCGCGTCAATATCGCACGGGCGGAGGCGCCGCGGGTAACGTCGCCGCAAGGACGATCACGCAAATTCTCGGTCCGATCGGGGGAATTGAGGAGGTCTTCAATCCTCTGCCGGCGTCCGGAGGCGCCGACGGTGAATCGTTCGCGCAGTACGAGATTCGCGGGCCACAGACGCTGCGGCGCCGCGGGCGGGCGCTTTTGCCCGGCGATTACGAAACACTGGCCAGAGAAGCCTCACCCGCGGTCGCTTTCGCGCGCGCGATTCCGGCGCGCGATCCCGCCGGGCGGAAAGCGCCCGGATGGGTGACGCTGCTCCTCATTCCGCAAAGCGCAGAGCCGCAACCACAACCGTCTTTCGGTTTGCGTGAAGAAGTCCGCCGGCGCATTGAATCGCTCACGCCGGCGGACATCGCGGCCGCGCACAGGATTCATATAGCCGGACCGGATTATCTGCCCGTCGATGTCGATGCGGTCATCGTTCCGCTCGATCCGGCTGAAGCGGGATCGGTCGAACAACGCGCGCGCGCGGCCCTGGAAACTTTTCTTCACCCGTTGCGCGGAGGCCCGCAAGGCCGCGGTTGGGATCTGGGCCGGGATGTTTTTCTATCCGACATCGCCGCGGTTTTGGAACGCGTCGAGGGAATTGATTACGTCAGGGAACTGAGTCTGCTGCTCGACAGCGAAGCGCAGGGCGAGCGAGTAAAAGTCGCGGATGACAGGGTCGTAGTGGCCGGACAGATTCGGCTCAGCCTGATTCAGAAATGAGCAGGTCACGTTTGACACGTTCTTAGCCCGCGGATGCGGGCGGCGGAATAGAGCCTGGGGTGGAGCGCGACAGCGCGGAACCCCAGGTACGACAGAGAGTGATCAGGTCAGCCCGCGAAGCGGGCGACAGCTATTAGCTCAGTGACGATGAGATGTCGGATAACCCAAAACTGCCGTCCGCTTCGCGGACTTGGCGCGCGCTTACGCAATGTTCCTGGGGTTCCGCGCTGTCGCGCTCCACCCCAGGCTCTACTCTGACGCCTGCTCCGCAGGCTAAGAATGTGAACGTCCATTTCGCGCAATATGTGGGCAATGACAAGTTTGGAAAATTGTCCCACCTCAAATCGAGGATCGAAACAGATGTCCATCTCGCTTCTTAATCTGGATGACCGGCGATGGTCCGACCTGGTCGAAGAGGGCCGGGCGTTGATTCCGTTCTATTCGCCGGATTGGACGGATCACAATATTCATGATCCTGGCGTCACCTTCGTCGAGCTGTTCGCGTGGCTCGCCGAAATGGACATCTACCAACTCAACCGCGTACCCGAAAGTCATCTGCGGAAATTCCTGGCGCTGGTCGGAGTGACTCCGGAGCCGCCGCGCCCGTCGCAAACTGTGTTGAGCCTGGCGACGAATGAGGGCGCCCCCGTCTCGCTGCCCGCCACACTTGAGTTCGAGGGGAAAGATTCATTCGGCCAGCCGGCGCGCTTTCGCATATTGAACGATCTGGCAGTCATTGGCGCCGAACTGCAGGCCATCCAGCGCCGCGATCGACGGGGATTTCATGACCTGACCGGCCGCTGGCGGCGCGGCGAGATCGTCGAGATTTTCGGAGCCGATCCGCAAATCGGCTCCGAGCTTTATTTGGGCTTTGACAGCGCGCTCAGCGAGGACGTCGCTCTCAGCCTCTTCTTTACTGTATCCGATTTGCTCGAGAGCGCGGATTCGCGGGCCAGCCTTGTGGCCGAGATGGAGATGCGCGCTGAAATCTGCCGCAAGCCGAACACGCCGCCGGTGTGTGATCCAATGGGACCGCGGGGCGGGAAAGAAGAAATGACTGGCCGGTCGCCTCTACGACTGGCGCATCACTCCGTCCGGTTGATCTGGGAGTTTCTGGCGAGCGGAAACAGTTGGGAACCTCTGCAAATCGAGAGAGGCGATGTTGAAGATGAAACGAGGGCGCTGACGCTGAACGGGCGCGTGTCGATCAGGCCGCCGGCGCCAATGGCGCAAGCGCGGCTCGGCCAGGCGCCTCAGCCGCTCTATTACCTGCGTGTACGCATCGCGGCTGGCGGGTATGACGCGCCGCCGGTCTTATATAGTCTCGATATCAATGCGTCGCTTGCGGAGCAGGCCACGCCGGATTCGGTCAACGCATTGAGCTGGGTTATCGCCGGCGACGCCACGGTCGAGGGCCGGCCGCCGATCGCCGGTCAGAACACGCGTTTTCTATTCCAATTGAATGACAGAGGCGAGATCAGCCGGCTTGCTTTCGTGGAAACCATGGAGGCGCCGGAATTCAGAACGCTGGAATTTGTGAGTAACTCGGCAGGCGCCCCTGGCCGTTTCAGTTTCGAAGCCGTGTCGCCAGGTCAGGGAGATGGGCGACCGAATCTGCGACTGCGCTTGCCGGAAAAGCCCGTGTCGCAATCGGGACTTCGACTTTACACTTTCGAGGAGGGCCGGTGGCGAAATTGGGAGTTGCAAGATGATTTCGACGCGTCGCGACGCAACGACGCGCATTTTCTGCTCGACGCGACCGAAGGCCTGATAATTCTGGGCGACGGCGAAAGAGGGAGAGTCGCGCCGGCCGGCGCGTTGATCATTGCGAGCTACGACGCGACGCGAGCGGAGGCCGGAAACCTGCTCGCCAATCAAATTACCCGCCTGGCTGACACGCCGCACAATCGCGCCGTCCTGCGACTGCCTCTGGGCGCGTCCGGCGACGCCGAATTCGAAGCGTTCACAAAGAAGCTGGTCAAGATCGGCAACCCGGCGCCGGCAAAAGGCGGGGCGGCGGCTGAAACGCTCGCGCATGCGATCGGCCGCGCGATTGAATCGGTTGAGAAAACGCCTCGCGCGGTGACGCTGGGCGATTACGAAGCCCTTGCCCTGCAAACGCCCGGCGCGCGATTGGCCAGGGCGGAGGCGCGCGCCAATCTGCATCCGAGTTTCCCCTGTCTCAATGCGCCGGGCGTGATCACAGCGCTTGTCCTACCTTATTTACCGGCTGACCGGCCGGCGCCGAGCCCGGGATTGCTGCGGCTCGTCACAGATTATCTGGCGCGCCGCCGTGTGATAGGCGCGCGCGTAGTGGTCGTCGGGCCCCGCTATCTGGAAATCACCGTGCGCGCCAAAGTCGTTGCCTGCTCAGGAGTGAATAAAGCCGATTTGCAACAGCGCGTCGCCGCTTCGCTCAATGGGTTTTTCCATCCGCTGACCGGCGGGCCTGCGGGTAAAGGGTGGCCGTTCGGTCGCGACGTTTTCCGATCGGAAGTCTTACAGGTAATTGACGAAACCGCGGGAGTCGATCACGCGCTTTCACTGGAATTAATCGTAGGCGACGGCGCGCCGCAGTGCGGAAACATCTGCCTCGCGCCGATGGAGTTGGTCGCCGCCGGGGCGCATCAAATCGAAGTTGTGTGAGAGGAAATATGTCCGGGTCAGAGAATAGAGACTTGCAACGATTGCGTTACCATCAGGGGCAGACGTTTCTCAGCGCTGATTTGCGCGATCAACAGCGCATCGAAAGCCGATTGCGCGCCTGGCACAATCGCGCCCTGCATAACACGTTTGGAGTGGCCCAGGGATTAGGCGCGGCCCTGGCGGTTTCGCCGGGCTCAACGAACAACCAGGTAATAGTGGAGACCGGACTGGCCTACGACTGTTTTGGACGCGAACTGCTTTTGCAGCGCCGCAAGACAATACTTTTTCCGCCGGAAGTGGATGAGGCGCTGCTGTTGATTCGCCACAAAGACGATCGCCGAATTCCAAGGCCCATCGATTTGTCCGGGGCCTGTTTACCCGAGTCAGAGAGGCTGATTGACGGGGAAGTCGAGTTCATCTGGAAACCCGCAAAGTCGGTGACAGTTCGTGACGGCGTTCCGATAGCGCGCGCGCTGCCGGACAGTGGCGCAGGCTCTACGCTCGAACTGGATCCGGACTTCACCCCGCCTCTGTCCAGACCGCTGGCGCGCCCGCGCATCGCCCAGGGATCCACGATTCCCGGCGCGACGTCCTGGGAAGTATGGCGGCTGTCGCCACGGGCGGGATTTACCGGAGGCGTGGCGGGCCTTCAGGTCAGAATCGACACGTCCAGCGCGGGTTTTACATCAACGGATGATCTGAGCGCGCCTGCTTACTTCGCCAGTCTGCAAGGGCCGCTGACGAAATTGGACAACAGTAAAAAGATCGAGTCCGGCGGAGTTTATCTCAGCCACATTGATGAAATCTCCGTGGACGGCTTCACGTTTCGTTTTCTCATCGCTGTCTTCAACTCGCAGGGCGGGGAATTGAAACCGGCGCCGGACGCGCGCGCGTTTCTACGACAGCATGAAGTTTACGTAAGTTGGCTGGGTATTTCGAGAGGTTAATCGTGAGCATCATTGATCAAACCCGATTCATTGAACGTCTGCAATTCTTCAACGGCCAGCGCCTGTTCGCCGACGACCTGCAGGGACTGGAAGCCTTCAACCGCGAGATGCGCTGGTTACACAACCAGAGTCTGCATCAGCCCGGCGTAGGCAATGGGTTCGCCGTCAGCGGTAACAAGGGCGATCGCGAAGTGACCGTCGGCGCAGGCTATGCCATTGACGCCCTGGGGCGCGAGATCGTGCTGACAGAGACTCAAATCCTGCCCATCCCGCCGGCGGCGGGAGACGAACAGGGCAATCCGATTTTCTTCGATCTGACGGTTTCTTATCCCGACGATTCGTCGCTTGAAGAGGCGGAAACGCGAGACGGAGTGTGCGCGCCACGCGGGGTCGTACGTCTGCGCGAAGCCCCTGTTTTTTGCTGGGTCGAACTGGCGGGCGACAACCTCGTCCCAAAGAAGCCCAGGCTCAGGAAAGATATTCAGAACAATCTCAAGATCAGGCTGGCTCGCATTGAAACGCTCAACTGTCGGTTGAATTCGCCTGTTTCAACCGATCAACGGTTGAACGCGCGGCCCAGCGGCAATCCTTACATCTCGGGCGGGACGGAAAAAGTAACCGGGTTGAGCGAGTCTACGGCGCTTTCGAATTTATTCGGCTCCCTGCTAAAGGCTCAGGTAAGGACGATCACCGCGGCGATCAACGCCGAACAAGCCGGATTCCTGACGACCCCGGAATACACCGCGCATATTACCGGCCCCAGAGAGTTCACGGTAACTGATCCCGCGACCGGCGCCACGATTGATGTATTAGTTCTCGATCAAACTCAGATCGTCGAAGCGGCGCCGGATCATTTTGTGATTTTTACTCTGCTGGTCATCACGCCCATAGCCGGAAGCAGCCTCCCACCCGGCGTCGTCGCCGGGGTGGAGGATCGGATCAAAGCCGATTGGCGGATTGTCTGGATGGGAGTCGAAGGGTGATTGCATGAACATGCCTGCGTTGAACGAAAACAGGGACATCAGCTTTCTCTATCTCAACCGCGACGGCCGCTGGCGGGACTTCGAGTGGCATGGGTTGAAATTGAGGGATGGCGACGGAACTCTCACACTCGCCACAACGCCGCGCCTGCTTGTCGAGGGGCCGGAACCGCCGGTGGACGACCAGACTTCCGACGGTCTGGGCGGAGTCGCCGTCGGGCCGGGCGCCGCCGTGTATTTCAGCTCTTCCGCGGATAACCGAATCTCGAAGATTGATCCCTGTGATGGCGCAGTGGCGCCGGCGCCTTGCATGGGAGGCGCGGGACATCGGCCGTCGCAGTTCCTCATGCCGCGCGGGTTGATGTTTCACCCGCGACGGCGCGCCCTGTTTGTCGCCGACAGCGGC
>DASUFM010000846.1:0-16398 GCA_036274535.1 Blastocatellia bacterium | reverse complement strand
GAAGGAGGCAGTGGGCTTTCTTTCCGATATTGCCAAAGAATCGAAGTTGACTACCAAAGCGGCGCCAAGCCGCCGCACTCCAAAGGCTGTCGCCAAATCATGAAAGCCTCGTGTAATCGGCTTTGCGCTTCACGGGCTTGAATCCTTCCTCGATGATCACGTTGACCAGCATCTGTTCGGTGGCTTTATGATTCGCGCCGGCCTTTGAAATCACGTTCTCTTCGATCATGGTCGAGCCGATATCGTTGGCGCCGAAATGCAGCCCTCGCCGCCCTTCTTTCAATCCAACGGTCAGCCACGAGACCTGCGCGTTCGGGATGTTGTTCAGGTAAAGCCGCGAAAGCGCGAGCCATCGCAAATACTCTTCGGCGGGCATGCGGCCGGGAATGATTTTGCCGAGCGGCGTGTTGTCGGGCTGGAAGGTCCACGGGATGAACGAGACGAAGCCGGGTTTGCCGGAATCCAGCGAGCGCCGCTGCAACTGGCGCAATTTTTCGAGGTGTTGAAGTCGGTGCGAGGCCGTCTCGCCGTAGCCGATCATCATCGTGGCGGTGGTTTTGATTCCGAGCCGGTGAGCGGCCTCCATCACTTCCAGCCACTCCTGCGAATTGCATTCGGTGCGGCGTTTGCGGCGAATCTCATCGACCAGGATCTCGCCGCCCCCGCCGGGAATGCTGTCCAGGCCGGCGTCGCGCAATTCGCTGATCACTCGCTCGTAACTCATCCCGAAGGTCTTCGACATCCCGTAAATCTCCGTCGGCGAGAAGCAATGAAGGTGAATGCCGTAGCGGCGCTTCAACTGGCTGAGCAGGCCGGTGTACCAATCTATGGGCAGGTCGGGGTGCAGTCCGCCCTGCATCAGCACGCCGCTGCCGCCGAGTTCGATCGTCTCTTCGACTTTCTCGAAAATCTCGTCGTATTCGAGCACATAGCCTTCTGGGTGGCCCGGCTTGCGGTAAAACGCGCAGAAGTTGCAGACCGAAAAACAGACGTTCGAATAATTGATATTGCGGTCAACGACGTAAGTAACGGCGTCGTCGGGATGCAATTCGCGGCGCAGTTCGTCGGCCAGGCGGCGTAAGTCTTCCGTCTCGGCCGCCTCGATCACGCGCGCCCATTCGTCGTGTTCGAGATGTTCACGATTCGCAATCCGGTCGAGGAGTTCAGCGACCGGTTGAGTAATGATTGCTTCTGTTGTCATAAGTCGTTCGATGAAATCCGATGATGATGATTTAAGCCTTATTCTAAATCAGGAACATTCTCCATTTCCAATTCTCAAATCTCCGTTCTCAAGCAGGAAGAGTGACAGCTTTCTTCCGCCTGAGAATGGAGAATTGAGAATTGGAAATGGAGAATGGTTTTCTCATTCTTGCGCGCGTCGCTGTGCCGGTCTCCCAATTCGGATATACTATCGCTCTTCGCGCATATTTTTATAAGGAGCATTCAAATGAAACCTGAACGAGTCGTCGAATTCATGGAAAAGATGGAACCGTCGAGCGTCGCGGTCTTCGCCAGCGCCCATGAGATTAAACGCAACCACGACACTGATTTCGAGTTCCGTCAGGACACGGATTTTTACTATCTGACGCGGTTGAACGAACCCGATTGCGTGGCCGTGCTCGCGCCCTCTAATCCAGAACACAAATACATTCTCTTCGTCCGCCCGCGAATCCGCGAAGAGGAGATTTGGACCGGCATACGGGCAGGCGTCGAAGGCGCGATTACACAGCACGGCGCGGACGCCGCTTATGACATCGGCAAGATTTCAGAAGTCCTGCCGAAATACCTGCAGAACGTCGAAAAACTTTATTACCGATTCGGCAATAATGAACATTTCGACCTCAAAGTCATCTCGACCGTCAGGCATATCCGTGAAAAGGTTCGCGGCGGCGTCTTCGCTCCGACGGTGATCATCGACCCCGCCACGATCGTGCACGAGATGCGGCTGCGGAAAAACCCGGACGATTTGAACAGCCTGCGCCGCGCCGCCGAGATCAGCGGAGAAGGCCACATCGCCGCCATGAAACATTGCAAGCCGGGAATGTATGAGTATGAACTCGAAGCGATTGTCGAATACATCTTCCGCAAAAGCGGCGCGGCCAGCGTCGCCTATCCCTCAATCGTCGGGTCGGGTTTCAACTCAACCATACTGCATTACAACACCAATAACGACCGGATCAAGGACGGCGACATGGTGCTCATAGACGCGGGCGCCGAATACAATCTCTTTTCCGGCGACATCACCCGCGCTTTCCCCGCCAACGGCAAATTCACGCGCGCCCAGCAGGCGATATACGAGGTCGTTCTCAACGCCAATAAAGAAGTCATCAGGATGGTCAAACCCGGCGAGAGTTTCATGAAACTGCACGAAAAGGCCGTCGAGGTGGTTTCGGAAGAATTACTCAGGCTGGGCCTCCTCTCTGGAAGCCGCGATGAAGTCATTGAAAAAGAATCCTACAGAAAATTCTTCATGCACCGCACCGGCCACTGGCTGGGAATGGACGTCCACGACGTCGGCCGTTATAAAGCGCAGGACGGCTGGCGAAAACTGGAGCCGGGAATGGTCTTCACCGTCGAACCCGGCGTTTATATCGCCGCCGGAACAGAAGGCGTCCCCGAAGAGTATTTCAACATCGGCGTGCGCATTGAAGACGACGTGGTGGTAACTGAAGACGGCGTCGAGGTGTTAACGTCGAAGACGCCGAAAGAAGTCAAGGACGTAGAGGCTACAATGAAAGAATCAGTGATGATCGCGGTTTAAAGACGCGGAATCACGATTGAAATATACGATAACGGAGATAATAAATGGCGAAAGAGTACGACGTGGTAGTGCTGGGAGCGGGGCCCGGAGGTTACGTTGCGGCCATCCGCGCCAGCCAACTCGGATTAAAGACAGCTATCATCGAAAAAAAGTATTGGGGCGGCGTTTGCCTCAATGTAGGTTGCATTCCGTCCAAGGCGCTGCTGCGCAACGCGGAGTTGGTTCACATCTTCAAACATGAGGCAAAAAGCTTCGGCATTAACGTCGAAGGAAACGTCAGTTTCGATTACGGCGAAGCGTTCCGCCGAAGCCGCAAGGTGGCTGACGGACGCGTCAAAGGCGTGCGCTTCCTGATGAAGAAAAACAAGATCGACGAATACGAAGGCTGGGCGACTTTCACCGACCCGCACACGTTGAACGTCACGCTGAACGCCGGGGGCGGAGAGACCATCAAATTTAAAAACCTCATCATCGCCACGGGGGCGACCACTCGGTTGATCCCCGGCTCCAGTTTGAGCGAACGCGTGGTCACTTACGAAGAGCAGATCATGGAAGATCATCTGCCCGGGAGCGTCATCATCGCGGGCGCCGGCGCCATCGGCGTCGAGTTCGCCTACGTGTTCAACAGCTACGGCGTGGACGTGACCATTGTGGAGTTTCTCGACCGAGTCACGCCTCTGGAGGACGAAGAGGTGTCGGCGGAATTGAACCGCCAATTCCGGCGCAAGGGCATCAAGATAATGACCGGAACGCGCGTGGATAATATCGAAGACACGGGCCGGAACGTCCGCGTCACCGTCACCACGCCGGGCGGCCTGAAGGAGACGCTCGAAGCCGACAAGGTCCTGCAAGCCATCGGATTCAAACCGCGCGTTGAAGGTTACGGACTGGAAAACACCGACGTCAGGCTGACCGAGCGCGGAGCGATCGAGATCAACGAGAGGATGCAGACCAACATCCCGCACATCTACGCCATCGGCGACGTGACCGCTAAACTGATGCTCGCGCATGTGGCCGAGGCGATGGGCGTCATCGCGGCTGAAAACATCGCGGGAGTCGAAACCATCGAACTGGAATTCGACATGATGCCTCGCGCCACTTACTGCCAGCCTCAGATCGCCAGCTTCGGTTATACCGAGAAACAGGCGCGGGATCGCGGTTACGACATCAAGATCGCCAAATTCCCGTTCACGGCGAACGGGAAGGCGCATGGGCTGGGCGACCCCACCGGCTTCGTCAAATTGATCAGCGACAGAAAATACGGCGAGATGCTGGGCGCGCACATGATCGGCCCTGACGTGACTGAATTGTTACCCGAATTGACGCTGGCCCGGTTCGCCGAGTTGACGCCCGGCGAGATCGCCCGCAACGTCCACTCGCACCCGACGCTGAGCGAAGCCGTCAAGGAAGCCGCGCACGGCCTGGAAGGCCACATGATCAACATGTAAAGCAGGTCTTAGCCACAGAGAGCACAGAGAAATTATTATTGCTCTCTGTGCTCTCTGTGCTCTCTGTGGCTAACGGTTTTCCTATTCGTTATGTTTTGCCGGAGGCTGATATGTTCCGGCCGGCACATTGAAAGCGATACTCAGACGGTTCCAACCATTGATGGCCACAACCGCCATGGTCAGATTGACCAACTCTTCGTCAGTGAATTGCGCCTTCGCCTGCTCAAATACGTCCTCCGGCACATGATCTTTACTGATCAGCGTGACCGCCTCTGTCCAGGCCAGGGCGGCGCGTTCCCGGTCAGTATAAAACGGCGTTTCCCGCCATGCGTTGAGCGCATATAGCCGCTGCTCGGTTTCCCCGTGCGCCCGCGCATCCTTCGTATGCATGTCAATACAAAAGGCGCAGCCATTAATCTGCGACGCGCGAGTTTTAATCAGTTCAAGTAATGACTGCTCGAGCCCGCACTCTCTCACATACTTTTCCAGTGAGTACATAGCCCGCAAGGCCGCTGGCGCGGCTTTCTCATATTGAAGATGTGATCCCATTTTCTTCTCCTTTGTTTGAGTCTCCAGTACCGCTCGCGGTACTGATTCGTTAGCTACCATAATCACGCGCGCGGCCGGCGAAAGGTTACACTGGCGCGGCGCCGCTCCCGGCGCTGTTTACTTCATCGTCAGCAGCGCCGCCATCGTCTCGATACCGTCCCACAGATTCTGCAATCTAATATTCTCGTTCGCGCTATGCTGATTATTATCGTGATTGGCTATGGGGATACCGATGCAGGGGGCCTTCAGATTGTCGGCGAAGATGTAAAGCGGGACGCTGCCGCCGAGCGTCGGCATTTTGATGGCGCTTCCGCGAGCGCTTTCGACGGCCGCGATTATGTCCTTCGAGATCGGCAAATCCATTGAAGTGCGCGACGCGTTGTAGCCCCCCTGGCGGACCACTTTTGCGATCTTCGGGTATTTCAGCCTCGCGCCTTCGTCCGGGTCTGATTCGACCACCTGATAGCCCTGCGCGCGAATGTGCTCGATCACTCGATCGACGGCCTTCGTGTGATCGAGGCCTTTGACCAGACGAATGTCCATGGAAGCCGTGGCCGTCGACGGGACTACGTTGCGCGCCGTGGCCCCTACCGAAGAGCTCAGAAAGCCGCGGATGTTGAGCGAAGGCAGATTGATCAACTCGTTCAACCTCTTTCCCGCGCCTTCAGTCCACGAGACGCCGAGTTCGCGCCGCAACATCGCGTCGTTTTCAGGGGCTTCGGCCAACGCCCGCGTCTCGGTTTCGGTCAGGGGCTCGACGCCGTCGTAAAAGCCCTTGATCAATACGCGCCCGTCATCGTCTTTCATGGAAGCCAGCAGTTTCGCGAGCATCATCGCCGGATTCGGCGCCCAATTGCCGTAATGGCCGCTGTGAAGCTCGCGGCGCGGGCCGTAAACGGTGATCTCCATGCCCGTTACGCCGCGCGCGCCGAAATAAATTTGCTGGCGCCTCGTCTGATCGACCGGCCCGTCGCAAATCAGCCAGGCGTCAGCCTTCAACAGGTCGCGATGTTTTTCGACGATCTTCTCCAGATGCGGCGACCCTGCTTCTTCTTCCCCTTCGAAGAAAAACCTGATGTTAGAGTTAATCGCGATATTGCTCGTCCGCAACGCGTCCAGCGCGGCGCAGATGGCGATGATCGGCGCCTTGTCGTCCCCGGTCGAACGCGCATAGAGCCGCCATTCAGGGTCGAATTTGCCGCCTTTGGCCGGGAACGGAATGTCCCGGCCTTCCGCTTCGGACGGGGCCGAACGCAGTATTGGTTTGAAGGGATCGCCGCCAACCCATTTCGCAGGCTCGACAGGCTGCCCATCATAATGAGCGTAAAAGATCAGTGTGCGCGCCGCGCCCGGCGTATTGATTTCGCCGTAAACCACGGGCGGCGCTTCGGGAATTTCAAGCAGCCTGGTCTTTACGCCGCGTCTTTCAAGCATCTCTGAGATCGATCGCGCGTTGCGGCCTATGTTCGGCGCGTCCGACGCCACGTTCGGAATCGAGAGCAGGCCGGCGTATTCCTCGATGATTTCGTGTTCATGCGCCTGCCGGTAGGCCCTGGCCGCGGACGCCGCAGACGATTGAGAAAACGCCTGATGCGCAAGCGCTGAAAATAACAGCGCGACCAAAATGAATCTGAGTTTCAAAAGAACCTCCTGCGAGAATCGACCACGAAGAAACGAAGAACACGAAGATTTCCTCTTTCTTTCTTCGTGTTCTTCGTTTCTTCGTGGTCGATTCTCATTATTTGAGAATGATGTCGGCCATTTTCACGCGAGAGCCGCCGGTTTCGCGGCAATGCTCCAGATTTACGAGCGCCAATCGCAAATTCAGGGCGTCGAGTGGCACAAGATGATCTTCGTCGAGATCGTCAATCGATCCGTCGCCGGTGAAGTTCAGAGGACAGAAATCGACTTCCTGCTCCCCGTCTTCCGCTTCCATCAACAACGGCAAGCCCTGAGTGCGGCAGATCAGCGGGCGGGATTCGTAAATTGAACAATGACCATCAATCAACAAAGGGCAGGCTGCACGCTCGCCCTGATCTTCGCGTTTTATAACCTCACGAGCCTGTTCTTCCACACGGGCGCGGATTGGAATCGGTAAAGCTTCGATCGCCGCGCGCGCCTCTTCAGCTTCTACGGCGAACACGGAGAGGTGGTGATGGCAACACCCGGCGCATCCCGCGCGGCAAACCAGATGCTTCGAGTAACGCATTTGAAGCCTGGCGGCAAGTCGGTCCACTTCTTCTATGAATTTTCTGTATGAAGTCACGACCAGATTTTACATCAAAAGCGTTTTGGACGGCTTGCTTGACAGGACCAGGCCGCGCCAGTACCATTCGCCTTCGCATTTTGGCGCGCCAATGCGCTTTGGATGAGCTATGGACAGCCAGCAGGATGAGTTCTTTATGGGCTTCGCGCTGAATGAAGCCCGGTTGGCTCGCGACGCAGGCGAAGTCCCAATCGGCGCCGTCGTAGTCATTGACAACCAGATTGTGGGAAGCGGGCATAATCTTCCGATCAGATCCAATGACCCGACCGCGCATGCCGAGATTATGGCGATGCGCGACGCCGCGCTTCGAGTGGGTAACTACCGCTTAACCGAAGCGAGCTTATACGTTACTATCGAACCATGCGCGATGTGCGCCGGAGCGCTGGTCAACGCCCGAGTGAAGAGGCTGGTATACGGCGTCGCTGACTTGCGGGCGGGCGGAGTCTCGACCGTCTTCCAGATTTGCACGAACAGTTCTTTGAATCATCAAGTGGAAGTTACTTCAGGCGTACGCTCCGAAGAAGGCCGCCGACTGATGCAGGATTTCTTCAGAGAACGGCGCAAATAACTTCCGATGAGATGAAAAATAAGTGAGCCTTTATGCGGAGAGGTGCGAGAGTGGCTGAATCGGGCGGTCTCGAAAACCGTTGTACCCTTACGGGTACCGTGGGTTCGAATCCCACCCTCTCCGTCAGAGATCCATTTATGGAGAGATCGCCTAATTGGTATGGCACCGCGTTGGAAGCGCGGCGGGCCGAAAGGCCTGTGCGGGTTCGAGTCCCGCTCTCTCCGCTTTATCATTTATCTCAAATCTCGAGTTTGAAATCTGAGATTTGAATATCAGGCTCCGGACTCCGTGCAATCACGAACACGTGAACCCCGCCAGGACCGGAAGGTAGCAACGGTAGCGCAGCTCGGATGTGCCGCGGTAGTAACCGGAGCCTGTCCCTTTTTCGGGGAGAAATCTATTCGATCTCTCCTCTGTATCTGGCCCACCGCGCCTTGGCGGCGGCTTTCAGTTTTCTCTTAGTCGCTTCCGAAACAACCCTCTTCGACTTGCTGGTTCTGACTGCCGCAAGCGCGCTCGCTGGTCTTCCCCTGCGGCGCGCGCTTGCGGCCGCAATACCGGGGACTATTTTCGCGAGTTGTTCACGCTGCGCCTCCAGCTCCTTGATCTGACTATCAATGCTTGCGATCGCCGCTTTGATATGTTCCGCTGGATTACCACTTCCTGATTTTCTAGGCATGCGTTTCTCTCCTCTATGAAACAAATACGTTGGCGCCCACCATGTTCAGTGTTACTCGCCCGTTTAACAACATATCTCTCTGAGGTCGTTTCGGGTGATTTAACATATAGCTAAATCAGTAGCGACCCGAGTCTGATTTGCCATCATTAAACTACCTTTCCCGCAAAAAGCCAAGAAGAATCAGCCTTGAGCGCTGAGGCGCGCTAAGCTATTCTTTGATTTCGCTTGGAGTTGCAAATCACATCTGGAAGTTTTCAAACTCAATATCAGGCCTCGAAGCCACAAGGATTAGATCGTGAGTTATCAGGTTATCGCACGCAAATATCGCCCTCAAACCTTCGCCGATTTAACAGGCCAGGAGCATATTTCGCGTACGC
This sequence comes from Blastocatellia bacterium, assembly GCA_036274535.1. Taxonomy (GTDB): domain Bacteria; phylum Acidobacteriota; class Blastocatellia; order RBC074; family RBC074; genus JAJVID01. The sequence continues at coordinate 7,750 of DASUFM010000846.1, read as the reverse complement.
TCGGCAATGCCCTGGATAATCAGCGGCTGCACCATGCGTACCTGTTCACCGGAGTGCGAGGCACCGGCAAAACGACCACGGCGCGCATACTCGCCAAGGGTCTTAACTGTCACACAGGCGTTACAAGTCGTCCCTGCCTGCAATGTCCTTCCTGCGTCGAGATCGCTGCGGGAAACTCGCTCGACGTGCTGGAAATCGACGCCGCGTCCAACACCGGCGTTGATAACGTGCGGGAAGTTATTATCAACAATATCGCGATGGCGCCTGCCCGTGATCGTTATAAAGTCTTCGTCATCGACGAAGTCCATATGCTTTCATCGAGCGCGTTCAACTCGCTGTTGAAGACCCTTGAAGAGCCTCCGTCGCATGTCGTTTTCATTATGGCGACGACGGAGCTTCACAAGGTTCCCGACACAATACTTTCACGCTGCCAGCAGTTCGAGTTCAGGCAGATACCGACCGAAAAAATATTTCAGCGCCTGCGTGAGATAGCCGCCGGCGAGGGAATAAAAATAAGCGATGCGGCGTTGCGTGAGGTAGCCCGCGCGGGCGCGGGCAGCCTGCGCGACGCGCAATCGGCGTTCGATCAGGTAATCGCCTTCAGCGGGAATCAAATCGCGGAGGATGATGTCACAACCGCTCTCGGCCTGGTCAGCGCCGCCACGCTCGGCAGGTTCATCGAAGCTATCGCCGATCGAAATACGACTGAGATACTAAACCTGGTGGAGGAAGTGTTCGTCAGGGGTTACGATCTGCGCAATTTCACCCGCGAATTGACGGCATGCCTGCGCCATTTGCTGGTGATTAAATCGGGAATCAGCGGAAGCGACTTACTCGGCGTTACCGACGTCGAGGTTGATCGTTTGAAACAACTATCCTCCAGGTTTTCCGAGGAGGACCTTGTCAGGCTCTTTCATCTGTTAGCCGAAACCGAAAAAGAAATAAAAGATTCCCCACATCCACGCTTTCAGCTCGAGATTGGGTTGGTTAAGCTGACTCACGCGACCAGGTTAAAATCACTCGATGAAATGATAAAGAGGCTCGAAGAGCTTGAATCGAGAATAACAGGCGGCGCGGCTGGCGGAGCAGCCAATCAACCCGCGGCGAAAGGTCCCGCCACTAAAAACCAGGCGCCCGTGAGCAACATCAAATCCGGGCAATCCGGGCAATCCACCATATCTGCGCCGACCGTCGCAGAGGAACCGCCTGACGACCAATATTTCGATCTGACAGAGCCGGACGATTTATATGATTCCTTGCCCGTCCCCCCCCCACGACAGTCGACAACGCGTGAAGTTCAAACACAGGCTCAAACACAAGCCCAAATACAATCAGGCCCCGCTTCGATCACGCCCGGCCGCGAAGTCGAAGCTATTTTAAAAGAGTTACAAAAGATGAATAAGCCTCTGGTGCTTCACACGCTCGATGACGCGCAAGGCATGGAATTCCGCGACGGAGCCCTGACCGTCACGTTAGGCAATGACGACATCTTCGCCAAACGACTGCGTGAATCCGGCCAGATTTTTCGTGACATCGGCGCGCGCATTTTAGGGCGGCCCATCAACCTGGTGGTGAAGATCAGCGGGCATGTCGAGGAACGGATTGACGAGGCCGAATTGAAACGCAGAAGCGAGCGCGAACGCGCCATGCAAAACCCGGCCGTGCGCCTGATCATCGAAAAGACCAGGGCTGAAATGCTCTCGGTGAAGAGTAAAGACGTGTTATGATGAGCGTCGCTGATTCGCTAAGCTTTGGTAACAAAATCTAAGGAGCGCGTTTGTAGTTCCGCCTTCAGGCGGCGGAAGTGTGATGTAATCCATTCGGTCTCATGCTGAAGACGCCGCCTGAAGGCGGGACTACAAACTTTTTCTGAGGTGAGAATATGAAACTTCCTGGTGGAATGAATCTACAGCAGATGATGAAACAGGCTCAGAAGATGCAGGAGCAGATGATGAAGGAGATGGAGACCCTGCGTGTCGACGCTACGGCGGGCGGCGGCATCGTGAAGGTTGAAATGAACGGCCTTAAAGAAGTCCTTTCCGTCAAGATCGAGCCCGAAGCCGCAAGCGACATCGAAATGCTGCAGGACCTGATCGTGGCCGCTATCAATGAATGCGGACGCAAAGTCGATGAGAACGCGAGCAACCGTCTCGGCGGCGCCCTCGGCGGATTGAATATTCCGGGGTTGATGTAAATTGGTGGTTGGTGGTTGGTGGATGGCGGCTGGGACGAGCCATCCACCAACCACCAACCACCAGCCACCATTATGCTTGATTACGCAGAACCTGTAACAAAACTCATAGACGAATTCAAACGCCTGCCCGGCATCGGTCATAAATCGGCGCAGAGGCTGGCCTTTCACGTGCTCAGAGCCCCGCAGGAAGAAACCGATCGCCTGATCGAAGCCATCCGCGAAGTCAAGGAAAAGATCGTCTTCTGCTCGATCTGCAATAACCTGACGGACGTCGATCCGTGCCGTTTCTGTTCGAGCCCTTCGCGCGACAAATCCGTCATCTGCGTGGTCGAGGAACCTTACAACCTGGTGGCGATTGAAAAGACTCGCGAATACCACGGGATGTATCATGTGCTGCATGGGGCGCTCTCGCCGATTCGTGGCATAGGCCCGGAGGAACTCAGGATCAAGAACCTGCTCGAACGTCTGCGTCCTGATGAAAGCGGCGAATCCAGCGTCAAAGAAATCATCCTCGCCACGAATCCGAACACCGAAGGCGAGGCTACGGCCAATTACCTGGCGCGTCTGCTCAAACCGCTCGGCTTCCGCATTACTCGCATCGCCATGGGATTGCCCGTCGGCAGCGATCTCGAATACGCCGACGAAGTGACAATGCATAAGGCTCTCGCCAACAGGCATGAAATTTAGGAATTGGGGAGAAGGAAACAAGGAGACGAGGGGACAGGGAGATAAGGAGAATAAAATTTGTTTTCCCCTTGTCCCCCCTTCTCCTTTTCCCCTTGTCTCTCCGTCCTCACTCCCGATTCTTTATGAACAATCCAGACGACAAAAACATCGCCGCCGAATACCTTGCGCTGAAAGCCGCGAATGATGAGTTGCGCGAACGAGGCAAGAAATGGTTATGGAACGCGCTTGATGTGATCTGTTCGGAGATCAGCCGCGATTTGAGCGCGCGAAACAATCCGCCGTTGCAGGTGGGTCGTCAGGAATGGCGGTTCAAAATCGAAGATTCGACGATGGTCGGAGAGCGATTCGGCGCGCGATTTCGCGAGAAGACGTTGATCGTCGAGGCCGGCTGGCCGCGCGAACCGCAGCACCTGTTCGTTCCGGGCCGCGGGTTGGCGCGCGCGCGAATCGGCTACAGTCAGAATGTCATGCTCGAAGTTCAGATCGTCGCCGAGATAATCCTCAAACGTAAGAGCGACGGCGACCTGATCTGGAACTTCATCACAGACAAAAAACTCGGCGCCGAAGTCACCGAATTACGTTTGCGCGAATTTTTTGATCTGATCCTTAATGATTAAACAACAAGCGCGGCGATAGTTGGTTTTAGACAAAGAATGTGGGACCCAAAAACATAGAATGAACCATCATTCTATGTTTTTGGGTCCCACATTCTTTGTCTAATGTTTTTGTCCGCTGAAATAGGTAAAATAGAGGTTCATTAACAACAATTGGGGGATGTTATGAGAATTCCGATTGTGGACGAAGATATATTTTACGTTATTGGCCAAAATGGCCGGAGCCGAAGTCATAATCCATAAGTTTGCAGACCCGACTTACCTGATCACGACAATCGAGCAGGCGCTTCGACAACGGCTGTTTCCTCCGAAGCCCAAGGCTCCGCCCGAATAAGATTATCCCATCGGCGCCAGCGTCCCCAGAATATGATAGCCGCCGTCAACGTAGATGACTTCGCCCGTAATCCCGCGTCCCAGGGAACTCAGCAGGAATAACGCCGTATCGCCGACTTCCGCCTGTTCGGTCGCATGTCGCAGCGGGGCTATCTCGCGATGATGGTCTACCATTTTGGAGATGCCTCCGACTCCGCGCGCCGCCAGCGTCCTGATCGGCCCGGCTGAGATAGCGTTGACCCGAACGCCTCGCGGCCCCAGGTCGTTCGCCAGGTATCGCACCGACGCCTCCAGGGCGGCCTTCGCCACACCCATCACGTTGTAATGCGGGACAACCCGCTCTGAGCCCAGGTAGGTCAGCGTGATAATCGAGCCTCCGTTCTTCATGAGCGGCGCCGCGGCGCGCGACACCGCGATGAGCGAATAGGCGCTCACTTCCAAAGCCGTCGCGAAGCTCTGCCGCGAAGTGTTGATGAATTCGCCGGACATGGCCTCGCTCGGCGCGTAGGCGATCGAATGAACAAGGAAATCCAATTCCCCGAACTCGGATTCAACGCCCCTCATCATCGCCGCGATCTCTTCGTCGTTTCCGACGTCGCACTGAAAGGTCTTCGCTCCTTCGATCCCCTCGGCCAGCTTTTCGACCTTGTCTTTGAAGCGGTCATTCTGATAATTGAAAATGAGCTTCGCGCCCTCGCGCGCCGCCGATTCCGCGATCGCCCATGCGATGCTTTGTTTGTTCGCGACTCCCAGTATCAGGCCTTTCTTGCCTTCGAGAAGCATAGACTCTTTTCTCCTTGCAGATTTTTTTTGATGATTCGGGAAGAAGGACGAAGATAACACGGCTTTGAACTATAATCACGCCATTATGATTCGACTTGATTCAACACAGACCCTCATTATCGGATCGCGCGCCATGCGGACCGTGATCGGCGCCCTGCTCGGTTTGCTTTTGCTGAGTCGCTACGCGCCGGCCCAAACAAACACGGCGCAACAACTGGGCCACGGCCCGAATGACAAGCTGCTGATCGTTCACGCCGACGACCTGGGCATGTCGCATTCTGTCAACGTCGCGACCATCGAAGCCTTCAAAAAAGGCATGGTCAGTTCGGGTAGCATTATGGTCCCCTGCCCGTGGTTTCCCGAAATCGCGGCGTACGCCAAAGAGCATCCGGAACTCGATCTGGGCTTGCATTTGACTCTGACCAGCGAATGGAAATATTTGCGATGGCGTCCGGTGGCTTCGCCGGAAAAAGTCAAAGGCCTGCTCGACGAAGATGGTTTTATGTGGCGCTCCGAACGGCAGACGGCGATGAAGGCCACGCCACAGGAGATCGAAACTGAATTGCGCGCGCAGATCGAACGCGCGTTGCAATTCGGAATCAAGCCGACTCATCTGGACACGCACATGGGGACGCTCTACACCCGGAAGGATTTCTTTGACGTCTACACGAAGCTCGGGAAAGAGTACGGCATCCCTGTGATGGTCATGCGCCCGTCTCCGGAAATCATCGAATACGGCAAGCGGACCGGAGCGCCGATCACTGAAGAGATGTTGATGAAAGTCGAAGCCGATGGATTCGCCATGCTCGATTACCTGGTCACGGGCGTGCCTGGCAAGAACTTCGCTGAGCGGAAAGAGTCATACAAAAACCTGCTGCGAAACCTGAAGCCTGGCGTGACGATGCTGATCGTGCATCTGGGAATGAACGACCCTGAGTTGAAAGCCACGACCGGATCGTGGGAACAGCGTTACGGCGATTTCCTCTCATTCACAGATCCCGAAATCGAGGCTCTCATCAAAGAACTTGGCGTCAGGTTGACGACCTGGCGCGAGATGGGCAAAATCGCCTGGAAGAAATAATAGATTCAGAATCAGGGCTCAACACTTTCACCGGCCATAAGTAATAAAAAAAACTCCCATGCGTTCAATATTATCCTCACTACTAAGTTTCTTCGGCGGTTCCCGCAAGAATAAAGATCAGGAACAAAACGCCGCTAAGCTGGCTGATCCTGCCTCGCTTCAACCCGGACCGGTAAAACACCAGAAGTTGAGCCCCAAACAAATGGAGAGAATCAATAGACTGCGCGAGGCCCTGGCTGAGGTCGAGCGTTCCCCGATCGAAAAATGGATAGATAATTTCAAGCGTGACGCCGATCCGGACAATGAACTGGAAGTCTGGGAAAGAATCGCAGCCGGCTATTTGCGATACTGCTCAACGAAGCCATTATCGCGAGAAGCTAAAGAGGACGTTTTCCAACTACTGCTTCTCCGCTCCATGGCGTCCGAGCGGGTAGTTCTAAACCATGTCAAATTGAAAAACCTCACTGTCGATGAAGCCAAAGAAACATTGAAAGAATACTGATCCGGGCGGCCACACAGACGCGCCGGACCAGAAAACAAACAGACAAAAAACGCAGGGCAAAAATATAGGGCGAAACGGCGTCTCATAATTTTTTTGCCCTGCGTTTTTTGTCTTGACACCGTAGCCGACTACAGAGTGTAGACTTCAGCCGGTAGAATGATTATTGCTTCTCAGTTCATGGGAGAGGTAGCGCTATGAGACGAATCAGACGACAAGTGGTGACTAATGAAACGGCCGGCGGCGCGGCGCTCAAAATCGGAGAGGTCGCCAGGCTGGCTGGAGTGGGCGTGGAAACGCTGCGCTTTTACGAGCGGAGCGGGCTGCTCAACCGGCCGGCGCGCAGCGAGGGCGGCTACCGGCTTTACGACGCCAGGGCGCTGAAGACGCTGGAATTCATCAAACGCGCGCAATCGCTGGGCTTCACGCTCGAAGAGATTAAACGGATCATCGCCGAGAGTCGCGCGGGGCAAAGGCCATGCGCCGAAGTGCGTGAGACTGTGCGAAGGCGACTGGCCGAACTCGACGAACAGATGGCGCAAATCCGGCGTTACCGCAACGCGCTTGCGACGACGTTGAAGCAATGGGATGAGAAGGGATTCGCGGACGGCGATTTCTGCGGCTTGATCGAAAGCGCGGAAATAGGCGTCACGCGACCGGCACGAAACAATTTGAAAGAGAGAAAGAGATGAAGACGCGCATCGATCCGGTCTGCGGAATGGCGGTCGATCCGGCGACGGCGGCGGCCAGGTTCGATTATGAAGGCGAAACCTATTATTTTTGCTGTCCGAATTGCCGGCGTAAATTCGGCGCCGCCCCTCAAAGCTATTTGAACAGGACGCCACAACTGTCGGAAATGGGGCGGCCGATGGTTCAACTCGGAGGCGTTTCGAGATCGCTGCCCATGACGTCTACAGCGCAGCCGCAAACAGAGGCGCGCGCTGTACGGGAAGGCGCCCAATATACCTGCCCGATGGACCCGGAGGTCATACAAACCGGCCCCGGCGCGTGCCCGAAATGCGGGATGGCGCTCGAGCCTGTGACTCCAGCCTATCCGGCTACGAAGACGGAATATGTCTGTCCTATGCATCCGGAGATCGTGCGCGACGAGCCCGGCTCTTGCCCTATCTGTGGAATGGCGCTGGAACCGCGTGTCATCACGATGGAAGAAGAAGAGAACCCCGAACTGAAAGATATGAAGCGGCGGTTCCTGGTGAGCGTGGCGCTGACATTGCCGATGTTGTTTCTGGCGATGTCTGAGATGATTCCCGGCCAGCCAATTCAACATGCGCTCTCGCCGCGCCCATTCCGATTGCTGAACTTCATTCAATTCGCGCTGGCCACGCCGGTCGTGCTGTGGGGAGGCAGGCCGTTCTTCGAGCGCGGATGGGCGTCGATTGTCAATCGCAGCCCGAACATGTTCACGCTGATCGCGATCGGAACCGGCGCGGCGTGGCTTTACAGCGTCATCGCGACATTGTTTCCGAACATTTTTCCCGCGTCGTTTCGCGGCCACGGCGGCGCAGTGGCGGTTTATTTCGAAGCCGCGGCTGTGATCA
>DASUFM010000845.1:0-4130 GCA_036274535.1 Blastocatellia bacterium | reverse complement strand
GCGCCGATCTCACATTGGACAAAGTCGAGTACGAAATATGAATTCCTTTTACACACCGGAATTTGCTCCGGCCTATATCAGGGCATGGAGATGGTCAGATCTTTCCCGAAGTTGAACTGAATACGCTTGCGAGTCCGCATGGCTTTCGAGGCGGTTTGCGAAAGTGATGTTACGAGCATGGGCATGGCGATTGTCGCGTCGCACCGCACAGTGACCGAGCGGGCGTTTTTGGCCAGCCTGCCGAATGATTGCGCCTGATCGAAATCGGCGCCCGAATACCCGCCGTAATCGGCCGAATCGGTGACGACCTGCACGGCGAATTTGTGGCCGCGGACAGTGTTGTGAAGCATCGCGGCGGCGGTCTCGCTCTGCTGGATGAAAGATTTGGCCACGCCGCCGGCGAAGTAGATCACGCCGGTCGAACGGGACTTGGAGACGATCTGGGCCATGTCGACCACGTCCTGAATCACGTCGAATTGGAACTGGTTCTTCTTCTCGATACGGCTGATGCCGATGGCCACTCCGAAAGCGCTGTCGGTGATCGCCGGACAGAAGACGGGCACTCTCGATTTGAACGCCGAGGTCAGTATGCCGTCTTCGGTGGCGATCTCGCTCAACTCTCGCCCCAGCAGGTGCAGAAATTCGCGTGTGGAGTAGGGGTGCGAGCTGTCGAGCTGCGCGGCGAACCCTCCGATCCATTCATAAGCCTCGCGGAACTCCTCCTCCGAGGCGAAGGTGTCGTAAATGCGGTCGACTTTCTCTTCCAGCAATTCGGCGTCGGGGGCTTTGGGATCGCCGAGGTAATGATGCCGCCCGAGCGTCTCGTGCAAATCGTGGAAGATGTTCGCGCCGGTGGCGACCAGCACGTCGATGCAGCGATTCTTGATCAGGTAAGCGATCAGCCGCCGCATCCCTGACGGCACCAGGGCGCCGCCCACCCCCATCAGCACTACTGCGTTTTCCTGCAGCATCTGGAGCCAGATTTGATGGGCCATCGCCAGATTGCGTCCCTGGAAAGATATCTTTTCCATCTTGTCCAGCAAGCCAGGCACGCTTCGGTCACGGTCGATTTGCAGCGGGTCAGTCGGTTTTACCAGGTATTTAGCGCCTTTTATTCTTCGGATCATTGCTTTTTCAAATGGCTGACTGTCGGTGGTGGTTGGCGGTTGGTGGCTGGTGGTTGGCGGCGGGCTTTTTCCTGGGGCCAACCACCAACCACCAATAACCAACCACCACTATCTGTGTCCGTTGCCGGTGAGATACGTGTAGCCGTAGTAATGGCTTTCGTAATCGTCGGCTAAGCCGGTCGCCTGTTCCTCAGTCAGTTTTCCTTTCTTAATCTGTCTATTAAGCATATTACGGAAACCGTCTTGCAAGAATTCCTTTTCGTATTTGGCGAAAGAAACCATGTCTCCCACCGTCGAGCCGGGGATGACGCGGCTGATGTGGTATTCGCCGTCGCCCGAAACAATGACGTGGGCCTCATTGGTCGTCCCGAAGAGGTTGTGGAAATTGCCCATCACTTCTTGATATGCGCCGATCAGCATCATCGCCAGGAAATAGGGCTCACCCGGCTGAAGGTCGTGGACCTCCAGGACTTCCTTCACGTCGTGCAGGTCGACGAACTTGTCCACCACGCCGTCGGAATCGCAGGTGATGTCGCACAAAGTGGCGGTGTCCCTGGGCGCCTCATCGAGTTTGTGTATGGGAATGATCGGAAAGAGCTGGTCGATCGCCCAGTGGTCCGGCACTGAGCGGAAGACAGAGAAATTGCAGAGGTATTTCGCAGATAACAACTTCCTCAGGTCGTCGAATTCTTCCGATTTGATCTGTGTCTGCTTCGCGAAATTATTCGCCTTGTCGCAAACTTCCCAGAAGAGCACCTCGCCTTTCGCGCGGTCTTCGAGTGATATGAATCCGAGATCGAAGAGCGTGAAAAGTTCCTCCTTGTGTTCGAGCGCGTCGTGATAATACTCGAGGAAGTTTTTGGCGTTCATCGTCTTGTACAGGTCGTACAACTCGTTGATCACCTGGGCCTCGTTGCCGGTGATCGTGATGTTGTGGATGCCCTGCACGGTCTCGATCTCTCCGATGATATTCGTGACCAGCATCGCGTGATAAGCGACCAGCACGCGGCCCGACTCGGTGATCACGTTCGGTTCGGGCACGTTCTCTTCTTCGCAGACGCTCTTGATGGTGTAGATGACGTCGTTGGCGAACTCCTGCATCGTGTAATTGACCGACGATTCAAAGCTGGTCTTGCTGCCGTCGTAATCCACGCCCGCGCCGCCGCCCACGTTAAGATGGTCTACATCGACGCCCATTTTGCGGATCTTGGCGTAAACGCGCGCGGCTTCTTTAACTCCCGCCTTGACTCGTTTGATCTGCGTGATCTGCGATCCGATGTGGAAATGAAGCACCCGCAGCATGTCCGCCATTCCGGCGTCGTTGAGCATTTTGATCGCCTGCAGCAACTCGGTCGTCGTCAAACCGAATTTGGACTGTTCACCGCCCGATTTCTCCCATCGCCCCGAACCGCGCGTGTAAAGCCGCACACGCATTCCGACCATCGGCCGGACGCCGGTTTCCAGGACCCGATCCACCACCTTGCCAAGTTCGTTGAGCTTTTCAATGACTATTATGACGTTTTTTCCAGCCCGCGCGCCTACGAAAGCCAGATCGATGAAGCTGTCGTCCTTGAATCCGTTGCAAACCAGCAGCGAATCGGGCGCCTGATCCATGGCGATCGCGGCGTAAAGCTCGGGCTTGCTCCCGGCTTCCAGGCCATAATTGTATTTGGTGGCTTCTTCAAGGTAGGACTCGATCACCTGCTTACGCTGGTTAACCTTCAGCGGGAAAACAGCCCGGTGCTCGCCTTTATAATCGAACTCCTTCATCGCCGAGCGGAAGGATTGGTTCATTTTGCGAACCTGGCTGGCGAAAATTTGAGGAAATCTTATAAGGACCGGCAACTTGACGCGCCGGGAAATCAGATCATCGACGATTTTTTTGACATCAACACTACGGGGATCGCCTTCAACCGGACGGACAATCAGATTGCCTCGCGAATTGATGTCAAAATAACCCGCGCCCCAATTCTCAATGCCGTAGGTCTGCGCAACCTCAGCGATGGCTGATTTCATTTTTGACCGTTCTCTGACCTCCCTGAAGTGGATTTTCAAGATGAAAGGGAACTTTGACCGCCGTTAATAAGCAGACTCTGACCCATAGCCACGCTTGTCAATCAGCCAGCAGGAGGCCTTTACCAGGACAACTTCAGGCAAGTATCGGCGGATTCGGAACTTATGTAACAAGAGGCGGACTGTAACAAATTGACCGCAGGCTGTCAAAAACTATTTTTAGCGGGGTTATTTATTGGATTTAAATGGGTTATGGCGGATTGTAGAGTGGCGGGCTTTGCCATTATATGAGCTTTCCTGCCGTTCCAACTCACGCCACCGCCGCCTGATCTCCAGAACTTCAGGAGCGAGCGTTTCCAATTTCTTTTTGATCCTGTCGCCGTTTTCCAACGGGGCCAATGCGTTTGGATAGCGGCGCGGCAGAACAAGCGGGCGAACGAATTCGCGCGACGGCGCCGGGACTCGCGTGATCATCTCGTAGATGTGGAATTCCGCCGCCCCAAGATCGGTCTTCACCCACTTTAAGGCGCGCCCAATTTCTGCGTCGCATTCCGAAATGGCGTTAAGCAGGGCGCCGCAAACGAAAGTCGCGCAGAAGACGGTCTTGCCATGTTTGTTATTCGGATCACAGCCGTTCGCTCCCATCACGCGGCAGGTCGTAGGGCAACAGCCCGTGTCCTGCTCATGGCAGCGGCGGCAGATGTCGAAGACGCCACTGGCCGCGAAGAAACGATCCAGCGCCGCGATCATTTCTCCACGCGTCAAGCCGTCATAAGGATCAGGCGGATCCTTCCTGGCGTTCAGCCGTTTGCGTTCGGCGCGGGCGCATCGGGCGCAGAGCATGAACTCGCGCTCATCGCCCGGCTCTCCGAATTTGCCGAGGCTGACCAGTTGATAGCGGCGCGCGGTCCCTGCGCCACATGATTGGCAAATTGTCTCGGTCATTCTTGAAATTATAGCCGAATGCAATCGACTACTTGAAACAGCGCA
>DASUFM010000844.1:0-6403 GCA_036274535.1 Blastocatellia bacterium | reverse complement strand
TGGCGTCGAAGCCTCTCAGGTTGCGGTTGTAACGCTCGGTGGTCGCGCCTTCGAGTTCGTAGCGAAGACCCAGGTTGAGCGTCAGTTTGCTCGTCGCCTTCCAGTCATCGTGAAAGAAGACGCCGTTGTATAGCGTCTGGTTCGAGCGAGCGGCGTTGCGCTCGATCGTCCCGCCGTTGGGCTGGCCGAGCAGGAAAGCCGCCAGCGGTTGCCCGACCACCGAGCCGGTCGAATTGTCCAGCGGCCCCCGCGTGAAATTGTTGTTGAAGTCATACCGTCCCGCCGAATGCCCCGCGCCGAAGGCGTTTTCACGATATGAGCGAAAATCATAACCCATGCGGAAGGAGTGAGATCCGGCGATCTTGGTCAGCGTTGATTGAAAAGTGTAGATGTTGAACGTGCTGCCACCGCCGACGGAGTCGCCCAATTCGGAATAGCTGTTATCCGGAAAGTCAAACCGCGGCAGGTATGAATCGGAACCGAATAAGGCCGCCGTCGCGGCGGGGAAGCCCAGGCTGGCCGGATTGATCTGCCCCTCGTGCTGGCGGATGTTCGGCTCGTTGAAGCGCGAGAAGCCGGCGCGCGAATTGAGTATGACGGTCGGCGAAAAGTTGTAGACGTGGTCGAACGCGCCGTTGTCGTTGATGCGGTAGAGGAAATTCCCGGTCGGGCGAATGCCGTTGACCTCACCCGTCCAATTCCCGCGCGATTCCACCCGGTTGTTATGCGAATAGCGAGCGAAGAAACGCTGCTTGTCGCTGACCACCTGGTCGAAGCGGAACGATTCGGAGTGGAAGTTGTCCGTGCGCGGGTTGCCGCTGATATAGTTGTTCTGACCCTGCGCGTTACCAGGTTGATTGGGCAGCGGATAATACGAGAGGTAATTCTTCGCGATCGGGCTGATGCGATTGGCCGGAATGATGTTGCCGGGGAAGGGATCGCGTCGTACACGAACGCCGTCCTGACGCGCCGTCGCCGGATCGTAGATAACGATGCCGGGCAACAGCTCGGAAAAATTGCCCTCGCGCATCTTGAGCGTCGGCACGGTGAACTGTCCGGGTTCCGGGAAAACGTCTTTCAAGCCTTCATACGCGAAGAAGAAGAAACTTTTGTTGCGTCCGTCGATATACGGTTTCCCGCCCTCACCGAAACGCGGAAGGAAGACCGGGCCGCCGATGGTGAAGCCGTAACGGTTATAACGCAGAGGGGCGCGGTCCGCCTTGCCATCACGGTCGCTGTCGCGCGACGGAGTGGTGGCCAGGTTCGTGCGATTGAGAAAGAAATCGTTGGCCGACAGCACGTCGTTGCGCACGAACTCGTAGACCGTGCCATGCAAACTGTTCGTGCCGCTCTTGAGTGTGACGTTGACGGTCGCGCCCGCCGTGTGTGACGACTGCGCGTCGAAACTCGCGCTTTCGACCTTGAATTCCTGAACTGCGTCCGCCGGGGGGACGAACGCCACGCGCCCCAGGCCTCCGCCGCTGGCCATATTCGGCACGCCATCGAGCGTGAATTCGTTACGCCCCGGCGCGCCGTCGGCGACGATGCCTGAAGTGCCCGCGTTGTCGAAGGGGCGCGAGAACTTCAAGTCGCCGACGTAGGAGATGCCTGACGCCAGGCGCGAGAGCACAAACGGATTGCCGTCCGACAACGGCAATTCGGAGATGCGCCGCTGGTCAATCACCTGTCCCGCCGAAGCCGTGCTGGTGTCGAGCAGTGGCGCTTCGGTCGTAACGTTGACCGTATCGGAGACGCTGCCGACTTCCAGTTGCAAATCAATCTGCAGCTTGTCGCCGACGCGAACCTCGATGTTCTGTCTGGTAGATTTCTTGAATCCCGTGGCTTCGACTGTAATGCCGTAGGATCCAGGGATCAGAAAGAGCGCCGTGTAATCGCCGTTCCCGTTCGTCGTGGTCGATGAATTAACGTTGGTGGCTGTGTTGGTAATGGTGACGGCCGCGTTGGCCACTGCTGCGCCGTTGTTGTCGACGACGCGGCCCGAGATCGAACCGCGGAACTCCTGAGATAATCCGATTGTGGCCGCGCAGGCGACAAGCAGGGCAGCGATAAGGGTGATTCTCGTCCCTTTTAATTGTGACATAAATTTTTCTCCGTAGTGGGTTAGTGCTTAGTGATGGATGGCGCACAGGTCATGGCGACGAACCGCCGTCGTTTTTCCATTACCGGTAACAGCTATAGAGCAAGACTCTGTTACGGCTAACTGCCTTCTGCCTGTTTATTTCTTTTCGCCACAGGGGCGATTTATTGATGAAGGAATTTGTTATAGATGAAGGTTCGCCAACGTGATCCGCCAGCGGGAAGGATTATATGCTGTCGCCTGGCGTCTGTCAGTATAAAACGGCAAATTTGGTGTAAATATTCCACCAAATTTGCCGTATTGACGCTTATTTCTTCACCAGGACGACCGGCGTCTGTTCGACTGCGCGTATTTTCTCGAAGAATCCACGCACCGAAGCATATTGTTCGATAGGGATGATACCGGCTTTGAGAGTCATCGAGCGGCGGAAGAGCAGATGGCCCTCCTTCACTTCGCATTTCGCCGAGTAACTGCCGAAGGGACGGCTGATCTCCGTGGGATCTGGCATTTCGTCGACGTCGAAGCCTTCAGGCAATTTGATTCTGACCGTTTCGTTATAAGCTTCAGAATTGAGCACGACGGGGTGTTTGCGTTTGGGTTCGAACAGGAAGAGCGACGAGCGGCGCGAGACGACCGCCGGTTTGAAGATCATCAGCCTGCCCCGCATCAACTGCGCGTAGTTCGGTGATTTAAATTCGACATCGAGAGCGAATTTGCCCTCGCGCGCATAGTCGTTCGGTTCGGATTTCAGGAGATTCGCGCTCGGCGCGGTTTTTGTGACCCATTGTTCGATATATTTGAGGTACTGCGGGCGCGGGGCGCGTTTGAAGAGGCGGCGCTCCCCAACGGCTGCCTGGCCGACTGAACGCTCGCTGACCTTCGCGGTCAACGATCCCTCGGCGTCCAACTCAGCCTCGACCACGCGCTCCAGGCGGTTGGCTTCCGGAGGCATGACCGGCATCTTCATCAGTTCGCCCGCGTCGCCCGCGACGATCAGCGCATAACTACCCTGCTCGTGACCCGGCAGATCGCCTATGGGCGTGTCATCGTCCGTCGGGTCGAAGATCAACAGCCGGCCCAGACTCGGATGTTTGACGATCGTCGAAGCCTGTGTCTCGTCGCTCACCTTGACCGCGATGATGCAATGGTTGAACTGCTGCGGCGATGGCCATTCAGGCGTGACGTGGTTGGGATCGCCGGAATAAATTATGACCGGATACGATTCGACTCCCAGCGCTTTCAGCATCGCGCGCATCAGGTTCGCCTTGTCCTTGCAATCGCCGTAGTTTTTGTTGAACACGTCCACGGCCGCGTGCGGGCGATAGCCGCCGCCGCGCCCCAGGTCGATTTGTATCGAGATGTAGTTGACAGATTGCGCGTAGCGGCTGATGGCCTGAATGCGTTCGAACTCGGTTTTGGCGCCGGCCGTCAGTTCGCGCGCCCTGGCCGCCATCTGTTCGTTGAACGCGGCCTGCGGATCGCTCAATTCGCTGTTATAGCGCGAGACGTCCTTCCAATCCGCGAAACTCCTGAGCATCGTCGCTTTGCCCTGCGGCGGGAAGATGTTGACAGCCAAGCGGGGGACTAGTTTGGAAACCGGGCTGGCAGGTTCGATTTCGATCGCCGGCAGGTCGCGCAATTCCCAGGCGTAGCTATTGCCGCTGACCGCCGGCTCGATCTTGTCGTGATTGAATGTGACCGCCTCTGCGCGCCAACCCTGCGGCAGAGCCACCGTCACTCGCGACATAACGACCGGGTTGAGCGCCTGAAAGGACCAGACGAATTGTGAATGGACCTCGCGCTCTTCGGTTACTATCTCATAGCCGAAGACGCAACCGGCGTCAGCCTCATCCTCGGCATTAATGATTTTCACGCGCGCTTCATTGTAGATGTCGTTGTCGACCTGCGCGGCGTCCATAATCTCTTTCTTGCCGTAAGCGCGAACCTCACCCGACGGGCGAACCAGCCACGCGCGCATGTCCTTCACTTTGCCGGTGCCGTTGTTGTAGCCCTCGCTCGCCCTGGCGTAGCGCCGCCCTTCGCGCGTCAGGATGCGCACGGCGTAAGAAGTAACGGTAGTGATCCGGCCGTCTTCTTCGACCGTCTTGCGCGATTCGTCGTGCAGCGTGACGGCGTGGACGTCCTTGTCGTAGGTGGGGACAGTTATCGATGCGGCCTGCCGCAGCCAGGCCGGCGTATCATCGCCTTTGGCCGCCGCGACGGCTTGGAGGCAGGCCATAAGAAAAATGGAGGCAAGCAATCTTTTCAGCATATATCCCTCCTCAGTAAATCAGTTCGTAGTTCCGCCTTCAGGCGGAAGCCTGGGGTAAAGATCAATTCCGTGAATCCAAACTATTCCGCCTGAAGGCGGAACTACGAACTTTTCATTGTTTCCGGGCGTCGCAACGCGACATGAAGGCTCTTCAGAAAATCAATCGGGCCTATAGGGCCTATAAGTTCTACAGGCCCTATAAGTCCTATTCATGAGATTTACTGCTTCACTTCGGCGGGCGCCTGCTTGAGAGTGATAGTGTGATTGTTGACCTGGTGAACGGTGTCGAAGGCGCGCTTCAGGGCCGGGTATGTATCTTTGGGGAAAAGCATTCCCGTGAAGCGAAACTGCCGCTTGTAGGTCAGCATGCGCTGATCCTTCGTTATGCCGATCTGGATCTTTTGGTGGCCGAGTTCTCCGAATGCGAGGTCTCCGGGTTGTTCAGCATTGTCGAGCGCGTATCCGGCCGGTAATTCGATCGCGATGTCGTCATCCTCGCTCCACGGATAATTGAAGTAAATATCCTGCCTGCGCTCGCTGGTCGGAAAAAGCGGGCCGGCGCCTTTCTCGAAGAAGCAAGGCTGCAGGAAGAGCCGCTTGCCGGTGCGTTCGGCGTAGCCCTCCACGCGCACCTTGTAGGAGATGACGAGAGGCTTGAACGGGTCGGTGACGTTCTCGAACTTGACGTCTTTGATCTGCGCGTTGCTGATCCGCTTTGCCAGGGCCGCGTGGAAACTCTTCTCGCGCTCGGCCGGAGATTCCTCGTCATAATCTTCCTTCTTATCGGCCGCCATATGGCCCGTGTACTCGATCCGCGCCTCGCCTTCGAGCGTCCCGTCCTCGCTCAGCTTGAGTTTTGCCCAGCGCTTCTCCATCGATTTTTCGGCGGGCGTGAGCGGCGTCTGGACGAAAACAGGGTCTTTCGGGTCGCTCAGCAGCGCCGGAATTCCCTCCTGCCGCCAACTCAGCATGCCGAAGGGCACGTAGACGCTTGAAGGATCGAAGAACTTCCACTCTTCGCCGACTTTCACCGCCACATCGCCGATGTCGAGGAAATATTCGTCCGCGAGGTTCTGGCTGAAGAACAGGTCGCCGCGGTCCGAGACTCTGATGACTCGCGCGTCGAAGCCGGCGGCGGTAGCCAGCGCCACGAAGAGCAGATCAATGTCCTTGCTCCTGCCCAGGCCCAGCTTGAGCGTGTCGGTTGGCGAAGGCTTCTCCTTGAGACTCTTGCGCTCCTGCGATGTCACTCCCGCGGCGTCGTTATAGACGTTCCTGATTTTCGTCCGGCAGAAGGCGATGAGCCGCTCAAGTTTCTGCTCCGGCGCGCTCGCGTCGCCGATGGCCTCGGTGGCGGCGCGCCGCAAATCGTCATTGACTTTCAATGCGCCCTTATTTTCGTTATAGACGGCCTTGCCGTGGTCTTTCCAGAACTTCCCCGGATCGATTTTATCCTTGTCCGAATAGTACAACAGCATCCAGGACCGCACCTGGTCTTCGGGCGGCATCCGAGGCTCTTCGTGGAAGGCCGGAATGTTGGTGAAACTGACGCTGGTAAAGCCGTCGCGTTCCCTGACAAAAGGAACGTTCGGGCAATGGAAACTGATCGAGCGCATTCCGTAGCCCACGTCCGAAAGCTGAGCGTTCGGTCTGATGTAATACTTCACTGACTGAATGGGAAATTCGCGCTGAAGTTGCAGGCGCGTGTAAGAACTAAAGGGCCCCTGTTCGATCCATTTGTATTCGACAATTACCCCGGGCTCGACGGCGGGCAGGGCGAAGGATTTGGCTTTGATCTTGATTCCGCTCAGTCGCACGATCTCGCGGTCGAATACGGCGTCCTTTTTCATTTCAACGATCGCGCCGTCAGGCTTGATGGTGCGCGCGGAGATGTTGCGAATCGTGACGCGGTTTGGGTACTGAATGTCGACCTTGCCGTAATTCTCGACGCCGCGCTGGCTGAAGATCTTGATGCGTATGTAGTTCATAAAGATCTTGTGCAGTTCTGATCCGTCATATTCATCCCTATAGTA
>DASUFM010000843.1:0-3634 GCA_036274535.1 Blastocatellia bacterium | reverse complement strand
CGCAATTAACGGTTAAACGAGACTTTGTCCATTGTGAGATCGGAGCTCAGCGCCGATCTCACAATGGACAAAGTCGAGCTAAGTAGAGGATTGAGGAAAGCTGAAGTATGCCAAAAGAAAAAGTGCTCGTGGTTGATGACGATTCTGCGATTCGCTACACGTTGACCGAAGCTTTACGCGGGTGGGGATATGAACCGCTTGAGGCCTCTACGGTTGCGGCGGCGTTGGAGTCTTTCGACGCGGAGCGGCCGGCGGCGGTGTTGCAGGATGTCAACCTTCCCGACGGGTCCGGACTGGACGCTCTGGTCGAATACAGGAAGCGCCAGCCGCACGCCATCGTAATTATGATCACGGGCAACGTTCTGCTTGAAAACACGATCGCGGCGTTGCGCGGCGGCGCTTACGATTTCATCGGAAAGCCGGTCAGCCTGGGTGAACTCCAGGTCACGATCAGGAATGGGATCGAAGCCGGAAAACTCAGGCGCGAGGTTCGCCAACTGCGGCGGGAGCAGGAGCGGCGATTCAGCTTCGATCAGATCATCGGCGAATCGCCCGCGATGGCCGAGATGATCCGTCTGGCGCGCAAGGTCGCGGCGAGCGAAGCATCATCGGTATTGCTGCTCGGCGAAAGCGGGACCGGCAAAGACCTGGTGGCCAAAGCGATTCATTACGGATCATCGCGCGCCGATCAGCCGTTCATCGCGATCAACTGCGCGGCGATACCGGCGACCCTGATCGAGAGCGAGTTGTTCGGGCACGAGAAAGGCGCTTTCACCGACGCCAAAATGCGCAAAGAAGGCTTGTTCGAACAGGCTCAAGACGGCACGCTCTTTCTGGACGAAATCGGGGAACTGGAGCTGGGGTTGCAGGCGAAACTGCTTCGGGTCCTGGAAGAGGGGTCGTTTCGCCGCGTCGGCGGGTTGAAGGATTTGCCGCTCGACGTGCGTGTGGTCGCCGCTTCCAATCGCAACCTGAAGACCGAGAGCGACGCGGGGCGATTTCGACTCGACCTTTATTACCGCCTTTCGGTGATTCAGATAGATCTGCCGCCGCTGCGCGAGCGGGGGGGCGATGCGCTGCTGCTGGCAAAATACTATATCGCCCATTTCAACGAGCGTTTGCGAAAAAAGATTCGAGGCTTGTCAGGTGAAGTCGAAGAGTTTTTCCGGCGTTACGCATGGCCCGGCAACGTCCGCGAACTGCGCAACGTCATCGAACGCGTGATGATTCTGGAAGATTCTGATCGGATCACTTCAGAGTGGCTGCCGCGCGGATTGACTGAAGACGAGTATGCCGCGCCTTCAAATCCGCGCGCCACTGGCGCTCCGGTTGCCCCGGCTGCCCCGGTTGCCCCGGTTGCTCCCGTTGCTAATGTTGCGCGGCCTGCCGCCGGCGCCACGCCGCTGTTTCAATTCCCTGATGAAGGAATAGATCTGGAGCAGGTGGAACTGTCGTTGGTGCGCCAGGCGCTGGAACGTAGCGGAGGCAATCAAACCCGCGCCGCTGAATTGCTGGGCGTTACTCGTGATCAACTTCGCTATCGTTTGAAAAAGATTGAAGAATCTCAGCCGGAATAACAGGACAACGGTATGGGGAGCGTAAGCGACCTGAGGCTTGATCGGCAGGGCTTACCTCCCCGTACCGGAGATCTCTCTAATCTCTCAGTCTTGCGGATTTTTCCACTCCTGACTCGTAATTTTCCCCAATATAGGCGGCCATAACGTTGCCGGGCAAGGATTTTTGCGCGGCACGGGCATTGCGATCAACCATTGCAGGAGGCGTTGCGCAGCTTCGGCAATGTGAAAGCGATGAGAAAAGCGATGAAAATTTTGTTGGCGGTTGACGGTTCGGAAGCCAGTTTTGGGGCGGTCGAGGAAGCAGCCAGAACTCCGTGGCCCGAAGGGAGCGAGGTGAAAATTATTTGCGTGGCGGAATCCCCAATGGCCGCGCGGGAATGGTCGGCGCCATTGGCGGCGGGCTCTTACGAAGAATGGGAGCGTATGTTTGATGAACGCTCCGTCGAGAGCGCGACGCGAGCCTTAGGGCGATTCGGCGAGATCGCCGGTGCGGCGACCGAGGCGCGGGTGAAAACGCTCAAAGGCGATCCGAAGGTCGCCATACTCGATGAGGCCGAACATTGGGGCGCTGATTTGATCATAGTCGGAACGCACGGCTACAACGCGCTGGAGAGGCTCTGGATAGGTTCGGTGTCGCGCGCCATCGCCACTCACGCGAAATGCTCAGTCCAGATCGCGCGCCCGCGTAAGGTTAATGGCGCCGCCCGAGACTATGGAAGGGCGATGCGGATTCTACTCGCGGTTGACGGCTCTGAATTCGGCGACGCCGCCGTGGAAGAGATCGCCAATCGGCCCTGGCCTCCGGGCAGCCAGGTTCACGTCATCTCCGTAGTTCATCTGCCATTCCAGCCCGGTCCCGAAGTGTGGTCGCTGCCGGAAAGCTATTACTATAAGCTGGAAATGTCGGAGCGTGATCGAGCCGGATCTGTGGTCGACCGAGCCATCGCGCGATTACGCGAAATCAACGCCGAGCGCGAGACGCCTTTTACTTTGACCAGCGAAATTATTGTCGGGCGAGCGGCGGAAACGATCATCGGGACGGCGAAGAAATGGGGCGCGGATCTGGTTGCGCTCGGATCGCACGGTTACCGCGGATTTACGCGCTTCCTGCTCGGATCAGTCTCATACGCCGTCGCGTCACACGCCCCATGCTCGGTCGAGATTGTTCGTAAATCAGAATAAGGAATAGGGCCTATTGGTCTTTGAGAATTAAACGCAACCACACAATTCAACGTAGGGGCGGGTTTTCCCCGCCCTGTTGATCGAGTAGCCGACCGGGGCGGGGAAAACCCGCCCCTACACAATGGTTGTATTTATTTTTCAAACACCATTAGGCCCTATAAGCCCTATTAATGGCTCTGGACATTATGGATTCCAACGCATCACCTCTTGCAGAGGATCAATATCAATCGCAGATCGCCGCTTCGCTGCGATTGAGCGAGGCGAAACTCGCCGGCATTTTGGCTTCGGCCATGGACGCCATCATCACCGTTGATCAGGATCAGCGCGTCGTGCTTTTCAACGCGGCGGCCGAGAGGATGTTCCGCTGCCCGGCCGCCGAGGCTCTGGGCGAGAGACTGGATCGATTCCTCCCGGAGCGATTCCGCAAGGCGCATCGCGAGCAAATTCGCGTCTTCGGCAAAACGAATGTGACTCAGCGGACGATGGGCAAGGCGCGCCCGCTGTTCGGCCTGCGATGCGATGGCGATGAGTTCCCGATGGAGGCTTCGATTTCGCAAATTGACGCCGACGGCCATAAGCTGTTCACCGCCATCATCCGCGATATCAGTGAAAAGAAACGTCTCGAAGCGCAGTTCCTGCGCGCGCAGCGCATGGAAAGCATCGGCACCCTTGCCGGCGGCATCGCTCACGACCTGAACAATGTGCTTTCGCCGATTCTCACCGCGGTTGAGCTGCTGCAAATGAGGTTGACCGATGAGAGCAGCCAGCGCCTGCTCAACATTCTTCACACCAACGCCGTGCGCGGCGGCGAGATGATCAAACAGGTGCTCTCATTCGCGCGCGGCGTCGAAGGCGAACACATCCCCTTGCAGCCG
>DASUFM010000842.1:0-6593 GCA_036274535.1 Blastocatellia bacterium | reverse complement strand
ATGACTGATAAACAATTGCGCGACGAAGCGATGACGATCTTCCTGGCCGGCCACGAGACCACGGCCAACGCGTTGACATGGACCTGGTATCTGTTGTCGCAACACCCGGAAATCGAAGCCAGATTCCATGCCGAAGTCGATGAGGTTTTGAAAGGCGCCTTGCCGACCGCCGGGGATTTCCCTCGACTCCGTTATACCGAGATGATCTTCGCCGAAGCGATGCGGCTTTATCCTCCCGCCTGGGTCATCGGCCGTCGCGCGCTGGGCGATTACCGAGTCAATGGCTATGTGATCCCGGCCCGCACAATTTTGTTGATAAGCCCGTACCTGATGCACCACGACGCAAGGTTCTTTCCCGATCCTTCTCGCTTCGATCCCGAACGCTGGACGCCGGAAGCGAAAGAGTCGCGCCCCAAATTTTCATATTTTCCTTTCGGCGGCGGCCCCAGAGTGTGCATCGGCGAGAGTTTTGCCTGGATGGAAGGCGCGCTGGTCCTGGCGACGATCGCGCAACGCTTTAAAATGCGTCTCGCGCCGGGCCATCCGGTCGAACTGAATCCGCTGGTCACGCTTCGGCCGAAGTACGGAATGCGGATGATTCTTGAGGCGCGCTAAAGCAAATAGCCACAGAGGGCACAGAGACCACAGAGAGATAGAGAGACGGGTTGATATGTTCTTTATCTCTCCGTCCCGCTATCTCTCTTTCTTTCTCTGTGTTCTCTGTGCGCTCTGTGGCTAATAATCTTTATCGCTGCTTAGACATCTGATCGATCACGGCGCCGAGCTTTTTGATTTCCTCGCCGTAACGCGCCCAATCGCCTTCGCGTTGCGCCTGCAGCGCGCGCTCATAATGTTGTTTGGCCTGTTCCGCCAGATTCACGGCGGGCGCGGGGGCAGCCGCAGGAGGCCCTGCTGCAGTCATGGCTGGCGATCCGCCTGGTTTCGACTCTGAGGCTGGAGCTTTGAACTCGCCCGCCGGGGCTTCGCCGAAGAGGCGTGTCAAACTGGCATCCAGCGTCGGCCCCATCGCGAGGCGCTCCTCAGCTCCGACGATCACTCCCCGCAGCTCCGGGATGCGGCCCGCATCGGAGCGCAGATAAAGCGGCTGCACATAGATCAACGATTCTTCGACGGGGATTACCATCAGCGTTCCCATGTTTACGCTCGACCCGCCCCGGGTCCAGAGCGAGATCTGTTGCGAAATCGTCGGATCCTGATTGGCGCGAGCGACCATTTGTTGAGGGCCATAGACCTGCTTCTGTTTTGGGAACCGGTAGACCACCAGTTTGCCGTAATGCTCGCCGTCGGAACGCGCCGCCATCCATGCCGCAAGATTGTTTTTGTTCTTTGGCGTGAACGGCAGCATCAGAATGAATTCCTCGCTTTGCTCGCCCGGCAGTTTCATAATCGTGTAGTACGGGTCCATCGTCTGCGTTTTCCCCTCCGCGCCGCCCATTGAAGCCGCGGTCCATAAATCTTCCTTCGTGTAAAAGACGCGCGGTTGATCCATGTGATAGGTCGAATAAACCTGGGACTGGAGCTTGAAGATATCTTCCGGATAACGGAGGTGCGCGCGCAGTCCTTCGGGCATTTCGGCCAACGGTTTGAGCGTTCCCGGATAGATGCGCGCGTAAGTCTGGATCATCGGGTCGCTTTCATCGGCGATATAAAGCCGTGTATGGCCGTGATAGGCGTCGACGACCGCTTTGACCGAGTTGCGAATGTAATTGACGCCAAAGTATTTGCCGCCGTCGACTTTCTGCGAATACGGGTAGCGGTCGCTTACGGTGTAACCGTCGGCCATCCAGAACAGCCGGCCTTCGTGAATAACGAGATAAGGGTCTTCGTCGAAGCGCAGGTAAGGGGCGACGAGCGCGAGCCGCTCGCTGATGTTGCGGTCGAACAGGACGCGGCTCTCCGCGGTCAGAGGGTTCGACAGCAGCAGCTTCAGGTCGCCGAATCGCAGCGCGAAAAGCAATTGTCGCCATTTCGATCCGATCGAGACGCCGCCTTCGCCGTCATACTCTTTGTAGACGTTCTCTTCGCCCGACGGGTAGTTGAACTCTTCGGCGCTGGTCTTGACGTAGACCCGGTCGTTCGACATCTCGCCGAAATAAATTTCGGGCCGGTCAATCCTGAGCGATTGAACGCTGGAGGCCGGCGGAATGTCTTTGATATAAAGCACGGGCTGGCCCTGCGGCGTCACCTGGTCCACGGGGCCGAGCGTCAGGCCGAAGCCGTGAGTGTAGTTAAAATAGTCGGTGATCCAGTTGCGAGCCGGGAGGCCCGCCGTCGACATCTCGCGCGGCGAAAGCATGACCTGCTTCAACGCGCCGTTGATGTGATAGCGATCATTGTCGACCGAGCGGAAATCATAATAGGTGCGAATTTCCTGAAGCTGCGCGAAGGTGTCGAGCAACTGCTGCTGGTCCCACAATCTGATGTTATTGATCGTCTGCTGATTCTTCTGAATGTCGTGCGCGGTGAGGGTTCTTTCTCCCGAAAGCTCACGCTCTTCAACTCTGTCCAGAGCGAAGGCCTTTCGCGTCGCGGCGACGCCGTACTGGATGTAAGGCGTTTCTTTCGCCAGTTCATTCGGCGCGACCGAGAAACGCTGCACGGCGGCCGGATAGATCCAGCCGGCCGCAATCGTCAACAGGTAAAGCCCTACGCCCGCCCAGATGAGCCTGTTCGTTCTGAAGAAGACGCTCGCGAAGGCCAGCGCCGCGACAATTATGGCGATGACCATTCGCGCGGACAGGATCGGCAGTGTGGCGTGGATGTCGGCGTAACTCGCGCCAGGCGTTAGTTCGTTCCCGCCGAAGAGCAGATTCGGCTTCGCCAGATAAGCCTCGAACGCAAAGATCAGAAACACCGCCGCCAGCAGGCAAAGCAAATGGGAGCGCGCTCCGCGTTCGATGGCGAAGCCGCTTGGACCACGGCCGAAGTCGATCGCGCCGTGTATCAGGTAGATCAGCGCCGCTCCGACAATGCTCACGATTGCGATCAACATCAACCATTCCGAAACGGCGTCAAGAGCAGGCAGTGTGAAGAAGTAGAACGCGATGTCGCGTCCGAAAATCGGGTCGGTTTCGCCGAACGGGACCTGATGGCGGAACTTGAGATATGTCTCCCACGATCCCCATCCGGACATTCCCGCGAAGACGCCGACTATCGCCGCGACCAGCGGCGCGAGACGCGGGGCCAGCGCCGAAAAATCAGGCGCGGTTATTTCCTGACCCTCGATCACGAAACTTCGCGACCCTCCCGCCGTCTCGGGGCTGAGCCGCAGGGCCAGTTTGAAATTTAGCCAGATGAGGGCCGCCGTGATCAGCCAGACGGCCACGCCCAACCCCACTTTAACGCCTAAAGTCGTGTTGAAGACTGTCTCGTATCCGAGTTGCCGGAACCAGAGCAGGTTCGTATACAACCCCGCCCCCGCCGGTAAGCCGACGACCAGAGCGGCTGCGGCCACGAGCAGCAACCGTAGGCTAAGCCGGCGTGAACGGCGTGTCTGTAAATATTTCCCTTGCTGTATGCGTTTCATCTTCGGAAAATCATCGGGCAGTTCAGTCTCCATTCGCATGCTTCCTCCTGGCCTCAGGCTGGCGCTGTTACGTTTTGATCATAGACGATGGGTTCCGTCCGAATTTCGGAATGGACATGTTATATCACAATGCGGAACAGGAAAGAGGGACGGAGTGACAGAGAGACGGGGGATCGAGGATCGAGGATCGAGGATCGCTATCTTCGATCTTCCATCTTCGATCTTCGATCCTCCGTTCCTACAGTCCCCCTGTCTTCGCGGAGCGCGGCGCCGTCAAAGTTCGTTCTTGCCGCCGGCGCTGATTTCGTACAGGAACCAGATGCGTTTCTCGGTGTTATTCAGGATCTCCTGCAGCGCATTGCTGGTCGCCGAATCGCGGTTTTTATCGGCTATTTCGATCGCGGCGCGCTGCTGTTCGGCCATGTGACGGTTGTCCTTGATCAACTCCTGAATCATTTTGTCCGCCGGCACGTAGTCCTGGTTGTCGTCCGCGATGGTTTGCAATTGGTGGATGTGCGCGACGCTGCGGATGGTCGTTCCGCCTATGCGCCGCACCCTCTCGGCCAGCGGGTCTATCGAGTCCAGAATCGAATCGGCCTGTTCATCGAAGAGCAAATGATAATCGCGAAAGTGCGAACCGGCGATGTGCCAGTGGAAGTTCTTGGTCTTGGTATAGAGCGCAAAAGCGTCGGCGATCAGCGGGTTCAACGCCTCAACCACGGATCGCGCCTCGTCAGGCTTGAGGTCGGTCGGCGTCGCTAATTCTTTCGGCGCCGGGTAGGATTTGATACGTCCGTTGGTCTTGGTAGCCTGACCTTTGCCGGTCTCGGCGAACCGAACGGCGGATCTCTGCGTGCTGGAATTAGCCATGTTCTTTCTCTCTCCTGAAAAAAATAGGACCGATAGGACCCATAAGACTTATAAGGCCTGCAGGTCCTATTTATGACACCTACAGCGGAATTTTTATTGTTTATAATGAGGAGTGGCCTGATGTCGGTCCGCTACCGCACAATTCTCAATTCCGGCGCATCAACGCTTTCGTCACCTTGCTTTTTCCGTCCGGCGTAATTTCCAGGACCATCGCTGATTCGCGCGCGGGTTTGTCCCGCGGAGCCTTTTTCAGAGCCTCTTCAACAACTTTGTCGAAGATGGCGAAGAAAGCGTTCTCGCGCCATTCATCCAGGTCGCCGGCCGTTTCGGCGAATGCGCGCGCGGCCTCTTTCAGCTCGTCCAGCGGGATCGGCTTCCTCTCTTTCAACGCCAGGTCAAGGATCCTGTCGAGTTCCGCCATTCGGTCCACGTAGCGATTTTCGATGTAGTAGAGCGAACTCAGGCGCTCGGCGTCTTCTTTGGACAATGCGACTTTCCTCGGCCTGCCTTTCGTGAACCACTCGGGCAGAGTGACGACGATTTTGGATTGCCGCAGCGCGGTGAAACCTCCATTGTTGTATACTTTGTATACCGCCGGCGACAGATAAGCGAACCCCACACGCGCCATCCACGCGGTCTGTTTCATCCCGATATATTTTGCCCCAATAAGGCGGCGCATTGTTTGCCGCGCGAGGTCGCGCAATTCATCGCCCGAAACCGCTTCGATCGCGTCGCGCAAAGCCGCGCCGTCATACCTTACTATATAATTGATCTTCACTTTGCCAAGGCCGGCGGGGAACTGGGTCGCCAGATCACTGGCGAAGGCCTTGCCGCTCTGATTGTCGAACAGGCCCAGAAACTCCGCCAGGTCCAGGTAATGCTCCAGTTCCTCGACGGAAGCGCGCTCGTCCGATTCGAGCAGCGTGTATTGCGCGGCCAGATTGCCGAGCGTCTCAATCAGGTATTGACTGGTCGCGCGATCGGCCGCGTTCGACGAATCGTGAAAGGTCTCGCCGACGGCGCGGAGCAGGAAATTGCTCTCGACAGTCTCTTTAAACCTGCGCCCTTTGGCGCGGCGCTGTTCGATCGAAGTCTCGGTCGCATAAACATTCAGCAGTCCGCCGCTACGCTCTTCGATCGCGTGTTCGACGTTTTGTGTGAGCTGTTTGAGGCTGTCATAGCCCCAGCCCATCACGTTGATCTGCAACTGCGCGCTACGCTCGATCCCGCTCATGAAAACGGAGTCGTTGATCCGCGCATAATTCGTATTGAAACTCTCCAGAAAGCCTGAAAAATCACCCGCCGCCGCCGCCAGCGCGAGTTCGCGCCCTTCGGCCCGATTCAGGTTCAGCTCGACGTCGATCACTTTCTGGCCGCGCGCCGCTTTCGTATAGGCGTAATGCAAGTCGAGCCTGATTTTTTCGCCGGCTGCTTCACTGAGACGCCTGTACCAGGCCGCCTTGAAATCCTCGATTCTTTTCAGGCTCTTTTGCAGATCTTCGACCGCGCCGTTCAGCCTGCTTTTTTCGATCTTATCGAAACCAATACCGATCAGACGCCCGGCGATCTCCTGCAATCTCTCGTCGCCGATCTGGCGCAGCTGATCCGCCGTTTTGATCTCGCCCAGCTTTTCAAACAACGGATCGAGCCGCATGGCCGATTTGAGTTTGGACAGGAAATTACGTAGAGGCGCCGTCGCGCCGTCTTCGACGAAGGCCCGGGCCTTGCCGGCAAGCTTTGAGAATTCCGCGAAGCGTTCGTTTTGCAGCAGCAGCGGGTAGACGTTGGTCCCCCACAAGAGCTGCGCGACGTCCCACACGTCCAATGCGTCTTCTTCGGCGTCATCCGCCGCCCCGGCCAGCTCGGCGGGAGCGCTCATTCCGGCCAGCAATCCGAGCGCGCGGCGCAGTTGCGGAATCTTGTCCAGATATGCGTAATATAGATTGACTATGCGCTCATCCAGATTGTTATACGTCTCGGCCACCTGCCTGGCGGCGCCGAGGAAATTCCTGAGCGTGTCGTCGTCGAGCGCCTTGCCGATCAGATCAATCGACCATTCGTGAATGAAACTCTTGACCATCGGCGTCAACTTCTCTTCCAGTTTGTCGAGCGACGCGTATTGTTCCGCCTTTTTGAAAAAATCAAGGACTGTTCTGGCGTCGGCGCCGATGAGCCG
>DASUFM010000841.1:0-3743 GCA_036274535.1 Blastocatellia bacterium | reverse complement strand
GGGGCTTAGCGGAAAATTCCAACCGCGTCCGAGAAAACTCAACTGGGTCATAACACTCTTACCTCCACCCGTGGCTCGAATTCGAGCGCAGCCAGTAGATCCGGACCGGATTTGTCCGCTTGATCTTCGGGAATATCGCTGGCCGCCTTGATGCTATTGCCGACCGGCAATAGCGCCGTATTGCTGAAATCTTCCAACTTGATGGTGTTCTCATCGCCCTCGACGCCTACATAGGGTACCTTCTTACCGACCTCATCAGTGATGATTTCCCGCAGGCTGCCGTTCAAGCGCTCAGCCGTGAACCCGATGCTCACGTCTAACTCGATATCGACATCAATGCCCGGCGGCAAGGCTTCAAGCTCGGCTTCCAGATTGACGTCGATCGCCACGCTAGGCAGTATGCAGAGCTTCAGTTGCAGCAGAAAGAAGAGGCCAAAGAGAAAGACCAGGACGGGCAGAAAGAGCTTGAGAACGAAGAACGCGACGATCGTGATCAGCGGAATGGCGAAGAAACAGATCTGTTTGCCGCCGATGCCGAGGCTTTCAGGCTTGCCGTCGTTGACGCTGAAGTTGAGCGCCTGCGGCTGCACGACCTTCACGGGCGCGAATTGGCTGGCCGTCATCGATGCCGCCTGCGCCGCCAGTTCGGCGAGGTCCGGCATCTGGATCGTGACGGGTTGTTGCGCAGTGCCGCGCAGGTCGTGATGGGAAGCGAGCTTGTAGATTTCGGTCGGCTCGCTCCAGACGATCTCGCCCTGACAATCGGGCGCCTCGTCGCGGCGCGGACAATCGGGTTTATGGCGGCGAACGAAGCAGCGAATTTCGTAGAGCGTTAGATCGTCGAAGCGCGCCTCGCCCCGCCCGTCGGTGTCGAGGCTGCTGGTTGGGACGGCTCCGAAGTAGATATTCTTGCCGAGCGCCGAATGATCCAGGATGTTCGGATCGGGAAAGACCGCAAAGAGCGGCGTGGTCGATTCGACGATCTGCTGCGGCGTCTCCTCGACGATCTGCCACGAACCGATCTTTTCAAACGGCCCCGGAATCCAACCTTCCAGGATCGATGTCACGCCGTTAGCGTCTCTCCACTGGCTCAACTCTTCACGCGCCGCCGCGAGCTTCGCTTTCGCCGCTCTCAGGTTGGCCTGATACGCGCCTTCGGCGATCATTTTTTGAACCGCCTTCGCGCGGCGTTTGGCGGCCAGCCCTCTGGTTGGCGAAGTCTGCTCCAGGTATGCGATTTCGGCGTGAATGGCGGTGATCTTTCGGAGGATCTTGACCGCCTCCTTCTTCGCGCCTTTCGGGTATTGATGGGAGCGGCGGCGCACGACAAATCCGGTTTGGCAAACCTGGTCGGGCGTGACGGTCGGAAAACCCGCCGCATCGCAATGCAATTCGCAGACGACCACATAGTGTCGTTTGTGGGTCGCCAGGTAGAGCTTGCGGATGCCGGTCGGAACTAACGTGGCGTCTTTCGCCTCCAACGCTCCTGACTCTGATTTCGGCACGAAGAGCCGCGTGTATTTGCTCTTCAACGGGCTGCCAAACGGTAGGGGTGGCGCTTTTGTGAGATTGACATTGAAAACCCTGTCTACCTCATCGATGAACTTGAGTGAATGTTGCGGGTCCCTGACGAAGCCTTTGACGAAGTCCGCCTGGTCGAATTTCTGAAAGACCGGGTGTGTCTGGCGAGGCGACAGTCCTTCTTCGTCTAGCTGCCGCTGCCAGCGATACCAGGGGGCGACGAGTTTCCAGGGATGGGTGTTTGCCATAACTCACCAGATGTTGCCCGCGCCTTGCGAATAGACGGGCGAAGTGATCGCGGTCGCCGTCAACGGCTGACACGTCACCGAGCCGGAAAAGGTCGATGACGGGGCGTTGACAGTCAGGCCTGCGGGCGCGTTGATCGTGACTCCGGCGAGCGCCGTGATCGTGATGGCGCCGCCGCTGTCCATCTTGATCACGCAGCCGTTGGAGTGTTGCAGTTTTACCTCTTGCGCCGCGTCGTCGAGGACCAGTTGGTGACCGCTGCGCATCGAGACGGTCACTTTGGCCGCGCCCTCGGTGTCGTCGAATTCGAGCAGGCTGCCTGAGCGCGTTTTGATCAGCCGTCTGTTATTTGGCGTGTCGGGGCTTTCGGGCAGCGCTTCTCGCCCGTTCCAGCACGAACCGACGATATAAGGCCGCCGCAGGTCGCCCGCTTCAAATGCGATCACGACTTGCGTCTCTACGGCGGGCAAAAATTCGAACCCCTGACCGTCGTCGGCGTAAGGCGTTAAGAGCGTCGCCCAGGCGCGCACGGCGTCCCCGTCCCCGCCCAGCCACGGGAATTTGACCTCGATGCGCCCCATGTTTTCCGGGTCGACAATGTCTGTGACGAGGGCAGGGAAGAGCCCGAAGTAGCGCGGCGCTTCGCCGTCTGGCCTGAAAGCTCCGATCATGGCCCCTCCTGGATGGTCGCCCGTTCCGCATCAAATTGTGAGCGGAAGCCGTTCTGTAAATCGTAGGTGTGGCGTATGCGCGTCACGTAATATCCTCCGCCCTCAAATGGACGCCCGACCCGTTCCAGCGTCAACCGGCTGCCGACGACCAGGTCGGCTGTGCCGCTGGTCGTGCCCGTCACGGTGACGAAACTGCGGGAGCGCCGCAGCATCTCCGCCCGCGCCCATTCCGTCGCCTCGCCAGATTTAAGTGGAGCCTCGCGCGCCCGGTAAGAGACCTTTTCGCCGAAGGCGCGCTGCAGAATCGCCGGGCCGGTCACCCCTTCAGCGATCTCTGCGAGGATCGCGTCTTCGCCCGCCTCTTCTTCGATCATCTCGCGCTGACTGGCGTCGTAACCGCTGACTTTGACTTTCGTCCGCTGGTGAGCCAGGTCGGCGCGCGCGCTTAGCCCGATCAGATGGTTGCCCTGGACTAGCGTCAACTGGGTGGCCGCGCGTTTGTTGCGTGTCTTGAAATGCAGGGTTTCGTCCTCCACCCAGATCTCCGCCTGAATCCGCCGCGCCCGCTCGCGCAGAAAAGCCAGATCGCTCTGGTTCCATTGCTGCGCCCGGTCATAAACCGGGCCGTCGGCGTCGACTTCTGGCGTCAACCCATGCTCGCCCGCGATCGCGGCGGCGATGTCGGCGTCGGAAACGTTCTCGTAAGTCTTCATCCGGCGCGTCATCCTCAGCTTCATCAATTCGTCTTCGGCGAAGATCACGACCTCGGGTTCGCCTCCTTCTCGAAAATTCGCCTCGATCGCGCTGATCCGGCCCGTGAAGACCGTGTATGCGGCGGGAGCCGCGCCGATCACGACCGACAGCTTCTTGCCGAAATCGATGATCGACCCGTCAAGATAAGGTTGCTTTTGACCGGTCTTGTCTTGCCCCAACAGCCGGAGGCTGAGAGTCTTCAGTCCGGCGGTGGTCTCTTCGATTTCTAGGCGCAGAATGTCGGCTGCCAACTCGTCTTTGACTTCGCCTTCGACCTCGAAGATCGGGATCGTATAAGTGAACAGCGCTTCAGTCATCGTAAGCTTCGGCCTCCGTCCGGCGGCGGTCGCGCATCATACGGGCATGCGTCTCACGCATTT
The DNA here is from genome assembly GCA_036274535.1 of Blastocatellia bacterium. Taxonomy (GTDB): domain Bacteria; phylum Acidobacteriota; class Blastocatellia; order RBC074; family RBC074; genus JAJVID01. Next base: position 172 of record DASUFM010000841.1, on the reverse strand, counting down.
GCTCCAACTCGCGCCATTCCACGGTCTGGCCCGCCGCATCAGGTTGCGGCGCGGCTTCGGCCGTAACATCGGAAACCATTTCGTCAACGTGAACAGCCATCGTTTATTACCTCAATGCCCGCAGCGCCCAGCGCATCCGCACGGGCGCGCTGGGGAAACTTTTCGTTGAAAC
>DASUFM010000840.1:0-8075 GCA_036274535.1 Blastocatellia bacterium | reverse complement strand
TGTAGCTACGGGCGTGATTGCCGGAGCCGATCCTGTAATCAATCGGAGCTTCGAAGACATTGGTCACAGCCCCGTCGAAACCCGCTTGACGCCGCTTGAGATAAGACCTGCCGTCGCGCGCCTGGACGGTGAAGAATTCTTCCGAAGCGTCGTGCCGGAAGGCGCCGCGCTTCAATTCTGGAAAATCATTCTCTGACGGCGCGGCGCTGAATGTCCGCGCCATCGCCGTGCGCGTGTAGCTTTCCGCGATCTCACGATGACATTCCGCGCAGGCTCCCGGCTCCGCATATCCGGCGTTCGGGATTTGTAGTGTGAATTGGATATTGGCCGATGAGCTGTTCGAGGTCAGGAGGTTGAAAGCGGAAGCAGAAAAGGCAAGAAGGGCAAAAAGGACAAAAGCTCTCTTTTTGTTGTTTTTGTCCTTCTTGCCTTTTTTGCTTCCATTCTTCGCCATCTTTAAATCCCGTGTCGCGCTTGTGGGCACAGACTGTGTCCTACAAATGCGGCGGCGCTTATCATTTTAGAATTCGAACCGCGCTACGAGTTGACCGTTCCGCTGGCCTCCGATGCCGCTCGGGCTGATGAAACCGAACCCGCTGGTGAGTTCGCGGGCCGAATTTCTATTGACGGCGGCCGTCGGATTGCTATACGAGGCGAAAGGCGGCGCCGGCGTCATCAGGCGATTGAAGATGTTGAAGAATTCCGCCCTGATGTCAAACTTTAGCTTCTCTTTGATAGTGAAGCGGCGGCCCAGGCTCATGTTCTCGGAGACCTGATGGCGCCAGCGGTAGTCGTTATAAAAGCCCGGGGAAGGCGCGAATTGTCCCGGAGGGGTATCCACCCATGCGGCCGGGTTCAGCACAAGATCCTGTCTCGGGTCGATGCATCCACAGTTCGGGTCCTTCAGGAACAGCGGCTGACCGGGAACCCTGTTCATTCGCGTGCCCTGGAAAATCAGCGGAAAGAGATTGTTGTTCGATGAAGGCGCGGGAATGGGCTGACCGCTGGCGTAGCGCAGGATTGCGCCGATGGTCCAATCGCCCAGGACGTTCTTGACGAACTTGTTGGGCCCCCAACGCGGCGTCAGGTAGGTGAAGCCAGTCACAAAAATGTGCGGCGTCGATGTCGAGGCGATGGATTTCTGCGCGTCGCGATTGAAAACGTTGTTGACGCCCGGCCCCGGCAGCCCCGGGTTGCCGCCACTGCCCAGCACAAGTTCTTTCTGGAAAGTATAGGACGCCGTCAATTCCAGTCCGCGCGAGTATCGCTTTGTGAGCGTCATCTGCAGCGAATCGTACCAGTTATTGCCGAGCGGCGCCCACCTGACCGCCAACGCGTCGGCGAACTGCGGGAACGGGCGCAGCGATTGCGCCACGGTCGCGCTCAGCGGGAAGCCCGGATACGGCGCCGGAAATCTTTGAGCCTGAGCCGGCGTCAGATTCGCGAGCGGCGTGGTGAGTAGCGCGCGGTCGGCCGGATTATTGAGGTCAAGGCCGAGGGCCTGCAGCCGCGCCGGATTGATGGCGTTAGCGTTGACCAGGTTGTTCGCTTCGAGCCAGACGCCGCGGTTGCCGACGTAGGCGACCTCGACCGTCAGGTCTTTGATCAGTTCGCGCTGCACGGCGATGTTCCACTGGTTGACACGCCCTGGACGGCCGCCGTTGCGATCTACCCTGACGCCCCACCAGAAGTCGCCAAAACTACTGGTCTGCCCAGGCAAGGGACGGATGCCCGGATCGAGCGACGCCGCGAATAGGGCGGAGCGGTTGTAGTTGAGGCCGTCGCCCAGCTTGAGGGCCGCGGCGCCAAATGCGGGATTGCTGAAATCAATCGAGTTGAAACCGAGTCCCAAAGTGGGCGAACCTCCGGTGACGTACCACCAATTACCCAGCTGGCTGTAGCTTACGCCCCAGCCGGCGCGCAGCACGGTCTTGTCATTCAACCGGTAAGCGACTGAGAGCCGCGGGCCAAAGGCATAGGGATAAGCCCTGGTGAATTCGCAATTGCAACGTCCAGGACCGAAGCCTTCGTAAATGAACGCCCCCGGCAATCCCCCGGCCGACGGGTTCGGCGTTGTGAGATCGATCATGCTGCTGCGGTAATGCAGTTCGTGCCCTTGCCCGGCGTAATCCCACCGCAGCCCGTAGTTCAACGTCAGTTTGGGCGTGACCTTCCAATCGTCCTGACCATAAAAGCTCCAGGCTTTCTTGCGCCACTGGACCTGCTTGGGGGCGGAGACGGTGGCGGTGTCAGGAAGCCCAAGCAGGAAACTGGCGTAGCGATAGCCGATCGAGCCGCCGCCCACGCTCGTCGTCGACAGGTACGGGAGGCCTGTCTGCTCTTCGCTGAAAGCCAGACGGCCCTGGGCGGCGGTCAGGTTGGAATCGCTCCAGACCTCCTGTTTGAACTCCCCGCCGAACTTGTAAGTATGGGCGCCACGGACCCAGGTGGCGCCGGCGACAGCCGTCAGCTTGTCATTCCAGAATTTATTGGCCTGTACGGGCCCCATCGCGCTCATTCCGCCCTGATTGCCCTGCAAATTGCCCAGGTTTGGGCCGACGATGCGAGGAAAGCCCGAAGGTTCCGTCGAAGCCCCTCTGAAACCCAGTTCGTTGGCTGCGTCGAAGTTGATCACGTCGTCAGGCGCGCTGTCCGGATTATGGAAGCGAAGGTATCCCGCGCCAAGGTGAAGCACGAACCTCGGCGAGATGGTTTGATCGAGGTTGAGGCGAACGGTGTGACCGTAAATTTTCTGGTCGCGCCGTCCCGTGATCGGAATCGGCAATCCGTCGGGTCCCGTGATCTGCGTAGTGTCTTGCACCGACCAGTATCCCGAGAGCTTCGAGTTCGGATTGAAATTGTGGTCGATCTTCACGCTGGGGATTTGCTGAAATTTCTGGTTCGGGATTCTAGGGTCCCAGTTATTGATCAACTCAGTATTGTCAGTGTTGGGGATCAGCGATTGAATCTTCAGCGCCACCGGATCCAGACGCTCTCTGGGAATCACATTGTTTGGGAATGGGTCGCGGACGACGAATTGATTGCCGTTCACGGTTACGGTGCGGGTCGTGAGCGGATCGTAGATCGCGTTCTCCATAATGGGACGCCCCAACACATCCATGCCGAGTTGGCGTCCAGTCAGAGCAGCGCTGAAATCACCCTGGCGATAAGCCGCCGTCGGCAGGGTCGCCAGGCTCCCGGACGAGCGCGTCACGTTGCGATATTTCTCCAGGTTGAAAAAGAAGAATGTCTTGTTCCGCCCGTCGTATAGCCAGGGCAGGCGAACGGGCCCGCCGACGCTAAACCCGTAATCGTGCCTGCGGTCCAGCGCTTTCGGCGCGCGCGGACTGGTGGCGAATGGAGTCGAGAGGGGGCGCCGCGCGTTTAGCGCCTCATTTGTCAGATATTCGTAAACGCTGCCGTGGAACCCATTCGTGCCCGATTTGGTCGTGAAGTTAAACACGCCGCCGAGCACCTGCCCGAATTCGGCGGAAAAATTGTTGGTCTGGATGGCGAACTCGCCGATCGTCTCGACCGAGGCGGCGGCTACCGTGCTGGTCCAAACCGTGTCGTTCGTCGAGGTGACATCCTGCCCTTCGAGGTAAATTTTAAAGGAGCCGCCGGGCGAGCCGTTGATGTTCGCAGTCTGGTCGGTTCCCGAAACTCCGGGCGCAAGCTGAATGAAACTCAACCAGCCGCGAACCGAGTTAGTCGCGCCGAAATTCAACGGCATGGAGTTGAAGAGTTGCCCGCTAATGTTGGTGCTCTGTTCGGCGCTCTCGGTCTGTAGCAACGGGGTCTGGGCCGTGATGGTGATTGTGTCGCCTGCCGCGCCGACTTCCAGAGTCGCATCGACGCGTGTGGTTTGCAGGAGTTGAACCTGCGCCCCCTGCATAACGAACTTCTTGAAGCCGGAAGCCTCTACGCGCAATTCATAGCTCCCGGCCGGCAGCGATGAGATCGTGTAATTACCGGTCTCCGTGACGAGCGTTTTATATTCCGTTCCAGTAGCGATATTTCGGACGATGACTTCGGCGCGCGCAACCACCGCCCCGGTCGGGTCTTTGACCACGCCCGTGATAGTCCCGCGATCACTTTGAGCCAGGGCCGCAGTCGCCAGAATCAGAAGACAGATCATAGCCAGTGTGACTCTCATAGCAATCTTCCTCCTCAACCAAACCCGGCCAAAACCGCAGTCAGGTTTGGATCGCAGAATGTGGGAATCCGCGGCGGCTTCGGCGGCCGGCGCAGGTCCCGAACCTTGTTTTCCAAGCGTTATAGCGCCTTTTTGAGAGCGATTCGTTTGTCGATTTTATTCGTAGTCCCGAGCCTGATGATTGCTCCGGAGGTATGACACGGTATGAATTTCACCCAGCGGCCGGAATTGTATGGAATTTCCCCGGCTACGGGACTATACGAAAGTTGGGGGGCGCCAAAAATGTAAAACAGGGTAAAACGCGAAACACATGGAACACCCTGAAAGGATTGCGGAACAATTCCGCGTGTTCCGATATTTTCGCGTGTTCTGCCTTTTCCTGTCCCCCAACTTTCGTTGGGTCATCCGGCCCTGATTTTTCCGTATACTGCGGCCCGCGCTGTTCGTAACCCGCTGAATCAAAACAACCGACATCTCCGACCAAACAGGAGGCTGAGCAAACCGCTATGCGCGTATTTCTCTTGATTCTCCTCGTCGCCTCGCCACTTTCGCCCGCCTACATGGATGGCGAAATGAAACCCTTCACGCTGGACCATCGCGGAGGCGCGGCTTCGGTGATCGATCTCTCGTTTCTGCTCGACGCGCCCGCCGGGAAACACGGCTTTGCGCGCATCGCCAACGGCCATCTGGTCACCGGGGACGGTAAACGGCTGCGGCTCTGGGGCGTCAACATCACGGATTGGAGCCGGGGTTCGACGATGTTGCCGGCGAAAGAGGACGCGTCGATGTGGGCGGCGACGCTGGCGCGATTCGGCGTCAATTGCGTGCGATTGCACTTCCTGGACCTGGCGGCGCCGCGCGGGTTGATCGACGACACTCGCGACGACACGCGGTCGTTCAACGCCGGGCAGCTCGACCGGCTCGATTTCTGGATCGCGGAACTCAAGAAACGCGGCGTCTACATCAACCTGAACCTCAATGTCGGCAGGTCATACAAAGCGGGTGACGGCGTCAGAGACGCCGACAAGATTCGCTGGGCGAAGGGGCTGACGCTTTACGATCCGCGCCTGATCGAGTTGCAGAAAGAGTATGCCAAACAGCTTCTCACTCATTACAACCCATATACGAAGACGGAATACCGCAACGAACCGGCCGTCGTCACGGTCGAGATGGTCAACGAAAACGCGCTCTACGCAGGTTTTCGAGCGCCCACGCCCGATTACGACAAAGACCTGCTCGATCTTTACAACGCCTGGCTGCGGCAACATCGAAGTCCGGCCCAACTCGCAAAATTGCGCGCATTGGCCGGAATCGAAGGCGATGCGCCCCTACCGCGGTTGGCGGGCGGAGAAATCGCCTCGGCCCCGCCGGAACGGTTCTACGCTGAGATCGATTTTTTCATGGAGATGGAGCGCCGCTATTTTCTGGATATGCGGTCTTACCTGAAGGACACGCTCAAACTGAAAGCGCCGCTGGTCGGAACCGCTGACCACAGCCACAGCGGCAGCAGCTATCCGTTGTTGGCATCGACTTCACTGCTGGACATCGTGGACGGCCACACCTACTGGCAGCATCCCGGACCGCGCGGGATTCCGAACACGCCGATGGTCAACGCGCCGCTGCAATCGACTGTTGTCGAGCTTTCACGCACGGCCTTCGCGGGCAAGCCGTACACCGTGAGCGAAGTCAATCATCCTTTCCCAAACGAATACGCCAGCGAGGGGATTCCGATCCTGGCGGCGTATGCGGCGCTGCAGGATTGGGACGGCGTCTTCTGGTACACCTTCGAGCCGAAGGCTTTGGCGGACTGGAAGCCGATTATCGGCGACCCCTTCGACATCTCGCATAACCCGGTCAAGATGACGCAACTGGCCGCCGGGGCGTTGATGTTCGCGCGCGGCGACGTAAGCGCAGCGCGACAGGTATTCAACCGATCGTATTTACGACAACAGGTCCAGGACAGCATACGCCTGCCGGGAACCGAGAAACCGTATTTCACGCCCGGCTTCCCTTTGTCGCTGCCGCTTCGACACGGCTCGCGCATCGCTTCGCTTGATGGAGAGCCAACAAAGAAGATCGAACTCCGCGAATCTGATCCTATTGTTTCGGACACCGGCGAGCTTGTCTGGTCCGTATCGCCTGAAACAGGAGGGATAGTCACCGTGGACACGGAGCGCACGCAGGCGGTCATCGGCTTCATCAAAGCGCACGGCAAGCAGTTGCGACACCTTGCGCCTGAGATCGACAATCGTTTCGCCTGCCTGACATTGAGCGCGCTCGACGCAAAACCCATTGCGCGCTCGAGCCGCTTGCTGCTAACGTCTGGCGCAGCCGTGGCTAATACCGGCGCCGAGTGGAACGAAAACAGATCGGCTTTGAAACAATGGGGAACCTCGCCAACGCTGATCGAACCGGTAACAGGACAGTTGATCCTTCGCAATCTCGAAGGAGCGCGCGGCGTCACAATAGCCGCCCTGGACGGGCGCGGGCAGCGAATCGGCTCACCGACTGTGGCGACAAAAACTCCCGAAGGATGGCTGGTCGCGCTGGGAGAGCAGGTCACGACATGGTACGAGATCAAAGTCGGGCGTTAGACGCCTGGGTGGGACAATTTTCCAAATTGTCCCACCGTAGATTGCATAAGTGGGACAATTTGGAAAATTGTCCCACCATAATATGTGCTCGCAATGCAATCCAGGCTTCGGTTGAGAGGTACGCCAAAATGCTTAAATCCGCTGTGACGCTAATATTGCTATTTCTTTCCCTAACCACATTTTCCGAATGCGCTGGTTGAAAGAAAAAAACAATGGCGCTTTGTCTTGGATAGAACAAGAAACCAGGATGAGCCAATTGAACAGTTCGTTCGCGCCGTAGATGCAAAAACTGGAGAGGATATCAGTCCTGGATCACCCGCGTGGAGGCTTCTTCCCGGCGCAGAGGATGAACAATTACCGTTTGGCAAAGTGATACCTTCGTATTCGTTAGCGCAAGAGACGGATGAATTAGTCAGGCAACACAAATAACCGCCTCCTTATAACAGCGCGGATTCGATTTTTCCGTATGTCTGATTCATCAACAATTCGCGTCATCCTGGTGGACGATCATCCGGTGGTTCGCTTCGGATTGGCGGCGATCATCGGCTTACAGCCGGATATGGCGGTGGTTGCGGAAGCCGGGTCCGGAGAAGAAGCCTGCGCGGTCTGCGACAGGCAGGCGGCCGATGTCGTGCTGATGGATTTGCGCCTTCCCGGCTTGAGCGGAGTGGAAGCGATTCGCGCCATTCGCAAGTCGCATCCCGCGCTGCGATTCATAGTTGTCACGACCTACGACGGCGACGAGGATATTCACAAGGCGCTCGAGGCAGGCGCGCAGGCATACATTTTGAAGGGCATGTCGCACAACGAACTTGTCAACGCGATCCGCATGGTTCACTCAGGATTGAAATACATTCCTCCATCGGTCTCCAAGAGCCTGGCTGAACGGCCGCCGCATTCGGAACTGAGCGCGCGAGAATTGGAAGTGCTGGAACTGATCGTCAAGGGCCGCAGCAATCGGGAGATAGGCGAAGCTCTGGGCATCAGCGAGGCTACGGTCAAATGGCACGTCAACATCATTCTCAGCCGCCTCAACGTCAGCGACCGCACGCAGGCTACTGTGGCGGCCCTGCAGCGCGGAATTGTGCATTTGCCCTAAAAGGATTCAAGGCGTCTTTATTGAGGCATGCGCATAAATCGGCGGAGCTTTTGGAGTGCGGTTGCTTGGAACCGCTTTGGTAGTCATCTTTGAATCCACAGATTTCCGGGACCGAGGACGCCATGCGCCAATCTCCGATCATTGCCAAACAATCGAAGTCGACTACCAGAGCGGTTCCAAGCGATACCGCTGGCGAATTCAAAATTGACGCGCACTGTTGCCACAG
>DASUFM010000839.1:0-7080 GCA_036274535.1 Blastocatellia bacterium | reverse complement strand
AAACTGGTTTCTGAAAACCGCTAACGCGGCGTTGGAGTCGGATGATGTGATCAGATTCATTCGCTCACGGCGTTTGATGGCAGCCACGATCTCAGCGCCAGTAACAAGCGCGGTGAAGATTTCATTGGCAGGATTGGCGTCAAAAACCGATTAGGCCATTTCCAGTTCTCGCTCTCGCAGATATTTTATCTTATCCCGTAACTCTGCCGCTCGTTCAAATTCGAATTTCCGCGCGGCGTCGCGCATGTCCTGGTCCAGTCGCGCGATGGTCTCGGCCAGTTTTTCGGCGCTGTATTCTTCAAAATCTTCAAGATTGACGGGCACTTTGAAGTAATCGGCTTCATAGGCCGTGACCAGCGTGGCCTCTATAGGCTTGACGATGGATTGAGGGGTGATGCCATGCTCTTCGTTGAAAGCCGCCTGTTTGGCGCGGCGGCGGTCGGTTTCGTTGATCGCGTTGCGCATCGAATCGGTCATCCTGTCGGCGTAGAGGATAGCTTTGCCCTTGGCATTGCGCGCGGCGCGGCCTATGGTCTGAATCAGCGACGATTCGCTGCGCAGGAAGCCTTCCTTGTCGGCGTCGAGGATCGCGACCAGTGAAACTTCCGGCAGGTCCAGGCCTTCGCGCAGCAGGTTGATTCCGACCAGGACGTCGAATTCGCCTTTGCGCAGGTCGCGCAGGATCTTGATGCGTTCGAGCGTCTCGATTTCGGAGTGCAGATAGCGCACGCGAACGCCGAGGTCGCTGTAATAATCGGTCAAGTCTTCGGCCATCTTCTTGGTCAGCGTAGTGACCAGCGTGCGTTCGCCCCTGGCGACGCGTTCGCGGACTTCGTGCAGCAGGTCATCGATCTGACCGCGCACTGGGCGGACTTCGACTTCCGGATCAAGCAATCCCGTCGGGCGTATGATCTGCTCGACCACCACGCCGCCCGATTTAGTCAACTCGTACGGTCCCGGCGTCGCCGAGACGTAAATCACCTGACCGACGCGCTTTTCCCATTCCTCGAACTTCAGGGGGCGGTTGTCGAGCGCCGACGGAAGACGAAAGCCGAAATCGACCAGATTCTGTTTACGAGAACGGTCGCCGTTATACATGCCGCGAATCTGCGGAATTGACTGATGGCTTTCGTCAATCACCACCAGTGTGTCTTCTGGCAGGTAATCGTACAGGGTCGGCGGCGGCTCGCCCGGATTTCGCCCGGTCAGGTGGCGCGAATAGTTTTCGACGCCGCGGCAATAACCGAGTTCGTTAAACATCTCCAGGTCGTACATCACGCGTTGATGCAGCCGCTGCGACTCGACCAGTTTGTTCTGCTCTATCAATTGAGGCTCCCACCATTCCAGCTCCTCCTTGATCGATTTGACCGCGCGTTTGACCGTGCCGCGGGTGGTGACGTAGTGCGTCTTCGGATATATCGGCACCCGCGAATCATGTTTCCTGATCACCTCGCCGAGCAACGGATCGATCGTCGAGATCGAATCGATCTCGTCGCCGAACAGTTCGATGCGGTAAGCCTGATCCTGATAGCTCGGATAGATTTCGATCACGTCTCCGCGAACTCGGAAAGTCCCGCGGCCGAATTCGATGTCGTTGCGCTCGTAGAGCAATTCGACCAGTTTCTTGATGATCTCGTCGCGCTTGATGCGCTGGCCCGGCTCAAGAAAGAGCAGCATCCCGTAATATGCGCTGGGGTCGCCGATGCCGTAGATAGCCGAGACCGAAGCGACGATGATCACGTCGCGCCGCTCGAACACCGACCGCGTGGCTGACAACCGCAGCCGGTCAATCTCGTCGTTGATCGTCGCTTCTTTCTCGATGTAGGTGTCGGTCGTGGCGACATAGGCTTCCGGCTGATAGTAGTCGTAATAACTGACGAAATATTCGACGGCGTTTTCAGGGAAGAATGATTTGAATTCCTGGTAAAGCTGCGCCGCGAGCGTCTTGTTGTGCGCCATCACAAGCGTGGGACGATTGACGCGCGCGACGACCTGCGCGACTGAAAAGGTCTTGCCCGATCCAGTAATCCCCAGCAGCACCTGGTGCTTCTCGCCGTCTTCGAGGCCGCGCACGAGCGCGTCGATCGCTTCAGGTTGATCTCCCTGCGGCTTGTAGTCGGAAACGAGTTTAAAGTTCATAGCTCTGTCTCACGGTTGAGTATCATGAATTTTCCGTTGTCATTGGAAACAGTCGATTATAGACGGCTGAACGGTGAGCGGCAAACTTCAATCCCTCAAATCAAGGACCCGGGCTTCAGGCAACCGCTCCAACATCTCTCCGAGATTGATCCAGGCCTTCACGCCGTCGAGGATGTTTGAATCTGAGGTCACGGCGATTCGATCGGAGGCTCGCAAAACTTTGTCAGGATTCATCACGACTTCAACTCTCCACGGCCAGTTATGGTCTGCGGCCATCTCGCGGATTCGCTGCGCCAGGCGGCCGCTGTTCGAGACGGGCTGATCCAGCAGCCACAAGGCCGAATCCGGTTTTGCGCCGAGCAGAGTCTCGCTGATCAACCGGATCGCCTCTTCGGTCTCGGCTACTGATCTGTACGAGCCATGAACGCTCGACATATCGCGGACGCAGCCGTCTCGGCAACGAATTAATACGCCGCCCGAAAGCGCGGCCTCCGTCGTGACGATAATGTTGAATCCGTCTATCAACAGGTCTTGCCCATTGATCGATTCCAGAGACAGGCGGGTCCGCTCGCGCGATGTTCTCTGCCGATCCGAACAGGCGGCCCTGGCGACGGCCAATCGCTGGCGCTCCTTGAGCATGAAATGATCGCCAACCAGTTTCAGCGAAGCCGTTGGAGCGTATCCGCGGCTGAGCAGCCAGGAAAGATCGTGAACGGCTTGCAGCAAAATCTCCTGATTCTTCGGGGCGAACAGTTTCTGGTCCGCCGGATGCGCGCCGCGATGTCGATGGTTGCGGGAACTCATTATGAATCTCACTCGCCTTCCCCGATAAGCATCCAGTAAGCTGCGGCGCTTTCCTTTCACTGTTTTATTTTTCTGTCGTGAAGAATTGAAACGTAAGCCTGCCACGGCCCGACTTCAGTCGCGTATTGCCTGGCCATAGTTCTTGAGATCTGCGCGATGTGATCCAGGTCGTGCGTCACCCAGGTGGCCAGCAGTTCTTTCAAAGTGACCTTTCCGAGAGCGGGATGTTGTCCGGTCTTCTCGAAATCGCCGGCGCCGAGTTTCATCTCGCGCAGCGTCGCCAGACTTCGCTCGCGCAGCGCGACGAACTCCTCCAGCAACTCTCCGAGTGTTTTGCCCTTACTTTCTTCGAATTGCGCGAAGCGGTCGAGCGGGTCAAACGGGCGGGCTTCGCCATGTTCGAGGATGATCTTCGCGCGCGGTATCCAATCAGTTCGTTCGCAATGAACCAGGTGTCCGATCACGTCGTACGGACTCCAGGTTTCAGGCCCCTCGTTGTTTTCCACCCAATTTCGAGGCAGGCCGCTCAACATCGCCTTTAAGGCCGCTGGCGTGCGAGACAGCGCGGCCATCGCTTCATCAAGTTCGAAGTTCATAGCAAGCTCCTTGGAAACTCCAGCTCATTTTAATTCTTTCAGGACGTTGCAATGTGACCCGAAAACCTCGTCCTGCGGGCGTACAGACTCTTTTTGTGACGCCGGCGCTTCGATGTCAACCAACGGAATGCGTCATCCAGGCGTTACTTGACTGGCGTAGGGCTTGTTTGGCGCGAGTTGCTTCGAGTCTGCGACGAACTGCATGGCTTTGTCCGCCAGATCTTCGGTCAGATGATAGCCCTCCTCGGGCGTTCTGGGCGGTTGGACCTGGTGGTTGTCGTAAACGAGGTCGGGATAATACTGGTTCGTGTCGCCGCTGAGGAAACCGTAATAGCGCTCGAAGCCGCGTCCGAGCGGCCAGCGATCATAGGGACCGGCCGCGCTGATCTGTTCCGCCGGCGTCAGGCGCCATTTGCCGACTGCATAAGTGTTATAGCCATGCGGCGCCAGCATCTCGGACAGAAAACCGTTCTCGAACGGGATCAGACCATTAGAACCGGGATAACCTTCGGAGCCTTCGGTGATACAGGACATGCTGTTCGAGTGGTGATTGCGTCCCGTGAGAATACATGAGCGTGTAGGCGAGCAGAGCGCCGTAGTATGCATGTTGGCGTAACGCAGCCCGTTCTCCGCCAGCCGGTTAATATTCGGCGTGTTGATCGGCGAGCCGTAACAGCCGATCTGCCCGAAGCCTGCGTCGTCAAGCACGATGAAGAGCACATTAGGCGCGCCTTCTTTCGCTCGCAGCGGTTGGGGCCAGGCAGGGCTGGACTCGCCGATGGTGCGTCCGATACGGCCGGGGAACGCGGTTCCCGGTTTATATTCGACCATTGCGCTGTTTGTGTCGCTACCGTTCTTTGTTGCTTTAGCCATTCAATACTCCTTCTCTTACTGCTAGCGATGCGCCATGAGAATTTCAATTAGGCTCAGCGTACTTTTCAATATCCTTCTCCAGGAAATGGTTGAGGAATGTCCGGATGATCGCGATCGCCGCCAGTCGCCCTATCTGCTCCCAGGCCGGCGAAATCGCAGTCCGTACGATGTCGGCCGCCAGCATGAATTCCAACCCGAGGATCAACCACATGCCGAAGCGATGCCAGACCCGTTTCCTCCTGCCGTGCGGCATGAGGCGCGCCGGACGTAGCAGATTGATCACCGCCTCGGCCGCGCCGTAGGCGATGATCAGAGCCGCGACCACCTCCACGCCGAACGCAATATGGCCGGCGATGCGTTTGAAAAATTCCTCCATGACCTAAATCAGACCGCACAAGATTGGTACACCGAGTCAGTACCGCGACCGGTAGGGAGCGTTATCCAGGCCACTGCGACGCTCCCTACCGGTCGCGGTTCTGACACAATCTTGCCTGGTCTGATTTAGATTCGGACAATGAGCCTGACCCCCTGATGACACGTCCCGGTGTCGATCTGTTGCGAGATGCGCGCCGCCGGCCTGTAGCGCAAACAGTAGTTCGGCGCGCACAGATACGAACCGCCCTTCAACACTTTCCTCGGAATGCGTATCTCCGGCGTACGCGGGTCAATGCTCGCTTCCTTCTCTCCGCCTTTCGGGTTGAAGCTCGCGCAGCAGGAATTGGCGATCTTGCCATGCTCCTGATACCAGTCGGTCGTCCATTCCCAGACGTTGCCGGCCATGTCGTACAACCCATAGCCGTTCGGCGGGAACGATCCGACTGGAGACGTGCGCTCATATCCGTCGGTCAGCAGGTTCACAATCGGGAATTCCCCCTGCCACGTATTAGCCATCATCCTGCCATTGGGCGCGAACTCGTTTCCCCAGGCGTAGACCGCGCCTTCGAGTCCTCCGCGCGCGGCGAACTCCCACTCGGCTTCTGTCGGCAATTCCTTGCCCGCCCATCTCGCATAGGCTTCGGCGTCCTCATATGCGATATGCGTGACCGGATGCCTGGCCATCCCCCTCTTCAGTGAACTGCCCGGCCCCAGCGGATGTCGCCAACTAGCGCCAGGCGCATACGTCCACCAGTTGAAGTGATTGCGCAGATCGACGCGATGAGGCGGCTTCTTGAAGACTATCGAGCCGGGCACGAGCGTCTCCGGCTTTCCGCCCGGATAGTCCGCCGGGTTCAGCGGCCGCTCGGCGACCGTCAGGTAGCCTGTCGCCTCGACGAAGCGGCTGAACTGTTCGTTGGTGACAGTGTGCTTGTCCATCCAGAAGCCTTCGACGGTCACGTAATGAGCCGGCGCTTCTTCCGGGTAGTAATCGTCCGATCCCATGAGAAAAGTTCCGCCCGGTATCCACGCCATGTTTTCATACGGCGCGGGGCCAGGCGGCTTGATTCTCTCTTTAATTCGCCCTGACGAAGAGATGCTGACGAACGCGTTCATAATTCCTCACAGTAAATTATGGACAGTTGATCTCAACGGAACGGCCCCGCGCGCATCGCCATGCCGACAATCGCGACCAAGCCGATTACCCATAGCAGCGTCGCCGTGACAAGCGTGATCGAAATCGGAAAGCGGTCATCGCCCGGAATAAGCTCTCGAGCCACAAAAGTCTTCCTTCCGGCGCGCAATTCGAGCATGAAGGCGACGTGCCTCCAGATCCCCAGCGAGAGCATTACGACTCCGAGTATCACCAACGCCAGGCCGAAGTTCCGTGGCGCTTCGCTTCGGACTAATTGCATCACCCCGGCCGTCTCGCGCAGGTAGCGGAAGAACTGATAGATCGTAAAGCCGAACCCGATCAGCGAGAGCGAGGTGCGGATGACGGCCATCAGCGTGCGATCGGCGCTCATGCGCGTGCGCTGGAACGCAAGAGCGGTGCGGCGCGAGGCAAGCTCGCCCGGCATCGAACCCCGGTCATGATCGTCGCCTTTGGGATTTATCGCTTCATTTCTCGTTCTTAAATTCATAGCTCAACTCAACGCCAGTACTCATTCATTGACGTTCCGGAATTACAGGCTTCCGGTACAGGTTGTAGCGGCTGGTTATCAATCCGGGCCACCGTCTCCCGGTCGCGGCTAACCGTCTCCTGCTTCGCCAATCCAGAGATGGGCCTTTGCCGCCCACCTGAGCCCTGCGCGCCCGCAGCCACTGCCGGTTGTGTGGATGAAGTCCGTGGCTCTTGCCGGGCTTCGCGCTTTTGTTGTTCTTCCAACTGTTTGCGCTTTTGCTGCTCTTCCAGCTGCTTGATCGATTGGCGAAGGGTCTGCACTTCTTTTTCAAGCTCGACCAACTTTCGACTTAGCTCCTCGACATTCTGCTCCGAAGGGCCCTGCGCCGGGGGATTCTGTGTTGGAGGATTCTGCGCCGAGGGCTGCTGCCCGCCGCTTTGCGCGAAGGCTGCCAGAGAGGTCATTAGACTGATCGCGGCTGTCGCCGCCAACAGATAGACTTTCTTCATCAGGCTCCTCGGAAAAGCTGTTCGTAGTCCCGCCTTCAGGCCAATGGCGTTAAGTTAATCCCAGTCTTGAGTTGAACTCAGAAGAGGTCCAACCACGGGGATCACGGGGATCGGCTTGGTTGTAAGATATGCTGAACTTTTCTTCCATAAAGCCTTTTC
>DASUFM010000838.1:0-18798 GCA_036274535.1 Blastocatellia bacterium | reverse complement strand
CAAAAGACTTCATTTTTGAATTTGCCAGCGGTATCTTGGGAGTGAGGAGTGGGGCGCCTATATTTTGGGCGCGAATGATTTCGGCCACGAATGAACACGAATATTCACGAATGGCGAACACCTAGGATCAAGAAAGAGATTCGTGTTCATTCGTGTTCATTCGTGGCTAAAGCGACAGAGCCGTTACATCATTTTTGCCAAAAAATCTGGCTACTCACTTAGTTCGACGGCTTGCCGAATTTCGCATCCTCAATCTCGACGTTGCTTTTGACCTCGGCGATTTTAAAAACCATGGTCATTCCGGGGTTGACTATCTTCAGCGTATGCGGGATCTTGACGCCGTCTACCGCCTTGTAGTCCTCCAGGTAGGTTTCCGATAGAGCTTTTCCCTGCGGGCTTTCAACCTCCGTATCGAAGCGAACGAGCAGACCTGTGTTGACGTCGAAGTAGTACTTTTCAGGGCTGCCTTCAGTGGGGACGCCCTCAATCAGGTAAGTTTCAGAAGAACCTACTTTCTCTTTTCCCTTCACTTCAACCTTGGCGTAAATCTTTTTCAAGTTGGCGACCTGGTAAAAGTCCGATTCGCGCTTCATTTGCCACAATTCGAGGCCCTGGAGTTCACGTAATCCGTTCATCGGGTCGGAAGACCAGGCTGTCGAGCCGTCGAAGACTCTGTTGACCAGGCCGGCGCCTACATCTATCTTCATCGCGCGCTTGTTAGGAGCTTTAGTGAATAATTCCAACGGCGCTCCAGACACGCCGAAGGCTTCGAGGTCGAAGGAGCCTTTAATGGCGCGCGACGTAATCTTCTCCATGGCCTCTTTACCGCCGGTAGCGGTAACATACTTTCCGATAATGTCGTCAACAGTCGGGAGCGACTCAGCTTTCGTTTCCGTTTTCTCGGTTTTTGCCGGTTCGGCGCCGTCGGTTTTGGGCTTGTCCTGCGCGGCTGATGTAATGGCCGCAACCATGGCGAAGGCAAGTATGAGTGTAATTCGTTTCATAAGTTTTCCCCTTTGGAGATGACACGAATCGTGGACGTTTCACCCACGATTAACTTGTGCTATATTTAGATTTCCTGCCCAGTCGGGCGCCGGAAAAGTTACGCCTGCGAGATTTGAATCCGACGTGGGTTCAGCGTAAGAATCTCCACCCGCAGCCGTCAGGCTCAGGTGGAGAGAATGTCAATGATCAAAGCTCCAATCCGCCGCGCCCCTTCAATCCGTATTCTATTCATCGTCGACTTTCGGAGATCCTCCTGTAAAATGATGTGAAAAGAGAGGATCGTTCAAACAAAAATGTCTACAAAAACGTCGTCGGATGATTAAGATGACGCCTTCGGATGCGGTCGATTATAACCTACGAAGCCCTTGCGCGGAGGTTCCGAATTGATTTAGCCAGCAAACTGATTTAGCATCCGTGGCTGCTTGAACTTTTAAAATGACTTTTGTCGCTTCTTTTTATGAACTTGAGTGACTTTGAGATATCCTGACGTATTCTGATTCTGAATGATTACCGTATGTCCTCAATGCAAAGCCCCTATTCCGCGCGAAGTGAGCCGGTTTTGCAACCAGTGCGGGGCCGATTTGCGCGCCCTGTCCGCGTCGCTGAGCCCAACTGACCTGAAGGTTGACCTGCCAGTTGACCTGAAGGTTGACTTAAGCCGGCCGGGAGCTTCGCTTGAACCATACGAAACACCCTCTGAAATGCCGAAGAGGGCTGCGGCGCCGAACAGCGCGGCTCTCAGGCAATCCCCCAAAAGAACGACTATGGCGGTTCCGAAAGACGACGCGACGCTTCCTCGGCCGGAGGCCTTGTTGCGCATAGTAATGCGCGACGGCAGCGTGGCAGAACGTGAGATAACCCAGAATGAAGTGACCCTTGGCAAGGGGCCGCAAAACGACATTATTCTTCCCGACGCCTCGGTTTCGACCGCGCACGCGGTCATTCGTTTCGAGGACGGGGTCTTTAAAATCAATGATCTAGGCAGCCGCAACGGCACGCTGGTCAATGACGCGAGGATCGCGGAATGGCGCGAGATCCGGCACGGCGATCTGATTAAGATGGGCCATTGCGCGTTAACCTTCAGGTTGAAGGAAGCCGGCGATACGCTCTCCATGCCGCAGCGCACTTTGATTATGGCCGCGACCCCGACGCCGCCGCCTGCGCCGCCGGCCCCCAAAGCCGCCCCGATGACCGAAGACTCGCTGGCCGCCGCGCTGGTCTCTTCGGGCATGGTCGCCCAGGGCGAGATCGAACGCCTTCGCGGGCGCGACGCGCGAGGACGCCGTCTTTACCGCGCCCTGATCGAAGAGAAAATCGCGAATGAGACCGAGTTGCGCGACCTGATGAGCCGCACATTCAACCTTCCTCCGGTCGAACTGAAGACTCTGGATGTTGACGCGCCCGTGGCCACGGCGCTACGCAAGCCTTTCCTGCTCGAACGCCTGCTTTGCCCGGTCGTCATACAGCCTGGCTATCTGGCGCTGGCCGTCGCCGATCCTACGGACAAAGCCGCGATTGACGAGGCCGAACGCCTCACGCACAAGAAAGCCACGCTGCGCCTGGCGACGCCGAGCGAAATCGCCGCTCATCTCGCCAAATTCTTCAATCCCCGCCTGATCGGAGTCATGCCGTCCGGCGAGAAGATCGAGGCGATAATCGACCAGCCCGAAACCGATATCGGCAAGGCGCCTCATAACCGCATCGTGCTCTCCGATCCGACGGTCAGCGGCGCCCACGCCATGGTCCTGGCGCGCGACGGCGGTTACAATATCGTCGACCTCGGCAGCAGCAACGGCACTTTCGTCAACGGGCGCAAACTCGGGAATGAATCGCAAGTGCTGCAGAACGGCGACAAGATCCAGTTGGGCCAGGCGCTGCTGACTTTCCGCAACCCGGCCGAAACCGCCGAGAGCAAGACCGCGAGGCTCTCGCCCGAAGCTCTGGAAGAGATTCGCTTCCGCGCCACTACTCGGGCGCCGCAATCCGCCGGCGCCGCATGGGGGCCGGGCTCCGTCGCCGGTATGAATGACGACGACAGGGTCGAGAAAAAGAAAAAGAAAAAGGATAAGGAAAAAGACGTCAAAAACAGCTGGTTCAACCCGAATACCCTCGGCCGTATTGTGGCCCAGGTTGTCGGCGCGGTAGCGACGGGAGTGGTAACCATTTATCTGATCAGATCGGGGATTAGACCGGGGGACGGCTCTAACGGCGGCGGTGGGGGGATAGAGAAGCGCGCCGACAAACTCTCCCGAACCGCCAGTTGGGGAAAGTTCAAACTTGGACTCTTTTCTTTGGCGACAGTTGAGGCCTCCGGCGTCGCGTTCGCTCCTGGCTTGAACGGCGTGCTTTTTGTCCCCGACAGCAGCGAAAACGAAGTCGATTGGATGCAACTCGACGAAAACGGCGAACAGGTCGGCGATATCAAACCGATTCCTCTTAATGTGAGTTTCAGAGACCCCGAGGCGCTCACTTACGGGAATTCATTTTTCTACCTGATTACCTCTCAATCGAACCCCGGCAACGGCCCGCAGAACGCGATCGTCCGTTTCGAGATCAATCCCGAAACGCGGGCGCTTCGCGGCCAACCCGAAATCATCAACGATTTCCGCCAGTTCCTTCTACAGAATGTGACCACCATCGCAGCCAGCGGAGCGCCGGATGGAAGGCAAGGGGGGTTGAACATCGAAGGACTCGCCTGGGACCCGAACAGAGAGAGATTGCTGGTCGGATTGCGCGGGCCGCAGATCGGAGGACCCGGAGGGCAGGCTGCGATCGTGCCCATCAAACTGCGTGATCCCCGCGGTAAATTCACTCGCGAAAATCTGAAGGTTGATCAGCCGGAGGTAATCGTTCTATCGCTCGGCGGCCAGGCCGTGCGCGACATCACCTACGATCCGCAACTGAAGAGCTTCCTGATCATCTCCGGCGTGCATGAAGGCGGCCAGAGAACGGATTTCGGTCTCTGGGAATGGGACGGCGTAAGTCCGACGCCGATCAGATTGATGACGCTTGAAGACGAAGAAAAGCCTGAGGGCGTCACCAGCGTTAGTATAAACGGCCGCAGCTATGTTTTCGTGGTCGGCGACGCCGGCAGACATATAAAGCTCGATTACAAACAATAGAAGTAAGCAGGATTACACTTAAGCTCTTTGAACTTACATGCATAAGCCACATGTGTCTGGCGGAACACCTGTCAGACGCCATACCTCAACCAATAAATTGTCCCAAATGACGGAGGAATTCCTATGTCTAAAGTATCTCGTTGCGCTCTGGCGCTTCTCGGCCCACTAACGCTCATCGCCGGCTTAGCCGTAATAAACAATCCGATTCACGTTTCCGCTTCTCCACAAAAGAAAGAGAAGAAGAAAAAATCGAAGGGGGAATCCGCGGCGTCTACTGAAGCGGTAGCTTCGGCAGAGGGGCACGACGACAGTTCCGCCGGCGGCTCGGCTTCCGCTTCACCTGAGTCTGCGCAAAAGAAGGAGAAAGGGTCGAAGAAGGGTAAGAAATCGAAGGGAGTGTCCGCCGCCCCGACTGAAAAAGGCGTTCCGACGTTATGGGAGGATCGCGGCGACATTTCCGGCCTGAATCTGACGTTAGGCATCGGCAGCGAAGAGGGCAGGCCAAAGCCGCCATTCCAGTTCGAAAAGGAGGACGTGACCGGCACCAACCCGAAGATCAAGATCATTGACGCCAACGGCGTGAAATGGAATCTCAAGTTCGACGAGGAAGTGCATGCCGAAGTCGCAGCCAGCCGCATCGCCTGGGCTTGTGGCTATATGGTCGAAGAAAGTTATTTCGTCCCGTCCGGCAAAGTGAACGGCGTGACGGGGCTGGGCCGCGCCAGGAAATTCGTCGGCAGCGACGGGTCGTTCACCAACGCCATGGCCGAAAAGCGCCCCGACAATATTGCCCGACGGGCGGTAAATTGGGATTGGACGTCCAATCCTTTCGTCGGCACGAAGGAGCTTTCGGGCCTGGCGATCCTGAACTGCATTCTCAGCAACTGGGACGCCAAACCGACAAACAATAACGTGCTCGGAATGTATGATGACAAAGGCGGTGTCAAGGACTGGTATCTGGTCGCTGACTGGGGCGGGACTTTCGGCAAAACCGGAGGGTTCCTGTCGCACAGCAAATGGGATCTGGCCGATTATTCCAAACAGCGGTTCCTCGAGGGATCGAGCGGAAACTCGATCAATTTCCATTACTCCGGCAAGATGAGTGGTCTGCGTTCGGTCCCGAAGGCTCACGCGCAATGGTTCCTGGGCTTCATCGGTAAGCTGAGCGACAACCAGATCCGCGACGCGTTCCGCGCCGCGGGCGCGACGCAGTCCGAAACAGACGGTTTCGCGACGCAGATTCGCAGACGCATTAACGAACTTCAGGCTGCCGCAAGGTAGCGAACCGAACCTATCGTAATGCAGGTTATCATTCAACCACGGGACGGCATCGAGCCGTTTCTTGAAGGAATCAGAGGGGCGAAAGAGAGCGTGGAGGTCATACTCTATCGTCTCGATCGCCTCGAGATCGAGCAGGAACTGGTCGCGGCCGCCGCTCGCGGCGTCCGCGTCCATGCCCTCATCACTTACACCAATAAAGAAGACTTGAAAGACATCAGGAAACTGGAGCGCCGGCTGAGCGAACGGGACGTGACGGTCACACGCACGGCCGAGGACCTGGTTCGCTATCACAGCAAGATGATGCTCATCGACCGGCGGATGCTTTACCTGCTGACTTTCAATTTCACCTTCCTGGACATCCATCATAGCCGCAGCTTTGGAGTAATCACCGACAAGGTTAATCTTATCACCGAGGCCGTGCGATTGTTCGAGGCCGATGTCAACGGCCATTCATTCAGGATGGAGACCGATCATTTCGTCATCAGCCCGATCAACTCAAGGCGAAAGCTCTCCGAATTCATTCTCGGCGCCAGAAGACAATTGCTGATCTACGACGGCAAGCTCACCGATTCGCGGATGATCAAGCTGCTCGAAAACCAGGCCGACGCCGGGATCGAGATCAAGGTCATCGGCGCCATGAGCCGGACGGCGACCGGAGTCGAAGTCCGCAGGATGCCCCTCATCCGACTTCATGCCCAGGCGATCATCCGTGACGGCAATGAAGTCTTCTTCGGGAGCCAGAGCCTTCGAAAAGTCGAACTCGATCAGCGGCGCGAGGTCGGCCTGATCACCAGCAACGCCGACGCCGTCCAAAGCTTCAAGATCGTTTTTGAAATGGACTGGGGCGATATCATCAATTAGGGCGAACAACAATAATGACAAGCAGAGTTTCCAGAATCCCATATCTCGGCTCGATTATCCTCGCGCTGGCGCTCCTGGCGCACCCGTTTATCCAGTCAGCGTGGGCGGCGCAGGACGATAATAGCTTCAAACCGATAATCAGCTTCGCGGTCATCGGCGACACCGGCACTGGCGACGAGGCCCAACTGGCCGTAGCCAGCCAGATGGTCCTGCGCCGCGAAAAGACGCCCTTCGAATTCACGATCATGCTGGGCGACAACATCTATGAAAAAGGCGAGGAGAAAGATATCAAACCGCGCTTCGAAGACCCGTACAAGGATCTGCTCGCCGCCGGAGTGAAGTTCTACGCCTCGCTCGGCAATCACGACATCATCAAAGGGCTGCAATTTCAAACCAATTACCCCAATTTCAATATGGGAGGCCGGCGGTATTACAATTTCGTCAAAGGCTCTTCTGAAAACAACGAGAACCTGCTCGAATTATTCGCGCTGGATACTAATGAGATGACCCCCGAGCAGTTGAAATGGCTCGACGAAAGCCTGGCCGCGTCGAAGGCCCGCTGGAAAATCGCCTTCTGTCACCATTCGATCTATTCCTCATCGAAGATGCACAGCCAATACACTAAACTGCGCGCGCAACTCGAACCTCTCTACGTCAAATATGGCGTCGCCGCGGTCTTCTCGGGCCACTCGCACTGTTACGAACGCGTCAAGCCGCAGCAAGGCGTTCACTATTTCACCGAAGGCGCGAGCGGAGAAATCAAACGCAAAACCCTGGATCGAAAAACTCCGTTTTTCGCCGCTGGCGAAGACTCAGTAAACTCGTTTCTGGTCGTCCAGGCCGGCGAAAACGATTTAAAGGTCGAAGCGATAGCCGCCGACGGAAGCCTCATAGATTCATACACGATCAAACACGCTTCGCGCGCGAAGGAGTAAACCATGCAAGCTTTAGGAATGGTCGAATGTCGCGGCCTGGTGGCCATGATCGAAGCCGCCGACACGATGGTCAAAACCGCTAATGTGCGGCTGGTGGGTTTCGAGAAGGTGGACGCCGGGCTGGTGACGGCGATCGTGCGCGGCGAAGTCGGCGCGGTTAAGGCGGCCGTCGAAGCCGGCGCCGCCGCTGCGCGCAGAATCGGCGAGGTGGTTTCAGTTCACGTCATCCCGCGCCCGCACGACGAAGTCGATGAAGGCGTCCCCGTGCTGCAAACGGGCGAAACCAACCGCAAACCCGTCAGCGGCTCAGTCCCTCCACGCAAATAAGCGCTCTTTAGTGGGACAATTTTTTAAATTGTCCCACTTCTCATAGCGGATTGGTTAGTGGGACAATCTAAAAAATTGTCCCACTTCTTAGCCTTCATCCAATTGGCTTATCGATTACCAGCGCTCTCACCGCCGCGTCGAATGCGGCGGTCGACTTAGCCAGCGATTCCTGGGCCACGCGTTTTTCCTTCGCGATCTGTTCCAGCCGCGTCTCCTGCTCGCCGGCCTTCGTGATATAACGTGTGACGAGTTGTTTCGCCTCGGCCGTGTTCTTCAACGTGGCGATGTTTTCGCGCAGTCGCTTCTGATCGTCGCCGATTTCCTCCGCTTCACGCTCCAGAGAGGAGATCTTCGACATCTCATTTGTGATCCTCGATTTCAGATCGATCAACTTCTCGAGTTCGGCGCGCGTCGCGTCGTCAATATATTTGTTAGTCACGAACAGCGTGACGTCATTCGGGGTCAGATTGGAGATTTGATAAGTGTCCATCAGAGCCTGAGTCTCTATGACCGGCAACTCGACGGTCTCGCGAGGTTTCAGTTCGACTCGGAAGCGGTAGAAATTGATCGTCCGCGAGGCGGGTTTCTGCGTGTCTTCGGATAGTTTCCAGCCTTCGCGGTACGGATGTTCGACGTAAATGACTCGGTCCTTATCGGTCTGATTGATGATCGTGTAGGTCTTCTTCTGCGTCTGGTGGTAATGCGTCTCGAAGACGCCCTTCTGCGCGCGCACCAGAAAAACAGGCCTGCGCTCGCTATTGAGCTTCGTCGTCACCAGCGCCGCCAGGTCGAGTCCGAACGAAATGAACCGCTGCTCGTTCGATTTCAACCGCTCGATCAACGCCTCGCCGGCGTAAGCGTCGCCGTCGATCACCGTCAGCGAGCCTCCTTCGAGCGTCAGCGCCGAGGTGTTTTTCAACCGTATGCCGTGCATCGGCCGGTCTTTTCGCGTCGCCTCGTTGTAAACCGAAACACGCTCGCCCTCCATCTTTGTTTGCAGGATCGGAATCAAGGCGGAGCGATCGCGCTTGACTGTGACCGGCTGTTCGACGCGGTATTCGAAAAGCTCGCCTACTTCGCCGCCCGTGGCCGCGGTTTCGACGCCGGATTCGCCGCTGGTGATGGCGCTGCTGACGCTGGTTGTGGGCCTTGAAAAGCCGGTGAAATTCTCAGCAACGCTGAAATCCCTTCTTTGAGCGCTCAACTGTTGAACCGGCGCTTCCGCCGTTGGCATGGCGCCTCTCCCGGCGCCAGCGCCTCCTCCGCTTCCATAAGCAACTCCACCTGCAACGCCACCAGGGACGCCGGTGGGAATTTCGCCCGCCTCATAAACCTGCGGATTGAGGCTCAAATCCTGCGGGATCGGCACGACAGGGCGATAGCGATAAAGCGGTTTCTGAATCGGTTGAATAAACGAAATCGGAGTGCCGGAAACCAGCGATAGTGAAACGTTCTGCCAATCCTCTTCGCTGACGTTGTCGACGACGGCCCAGCCCTGAAAGAACGGTTTGCCGTCCGGGTCGAGCACGACTCGATAGGTCGTTTTCCAGATTGGAGCGGCGACCGTGTAGCTGATGATCATTTCGCGCTGGCCTTCGCCTTCCGAGGTTACGGTGATGGTCTTCGCGTCGCGGCGTCGCGCGGAGGCCGAAGCGCTGGCGAATTGCGTGATGTCATGCTTCGCGCCTTCGTCCAGCAGTTTGACCGCGCGCACTTCGTTCAGATCGAAGCTCTGCAATTCGCCGGAATCGGTCGTGATGACGAGCGTGTGTGTTTTAACAGGCGGCTTGTCTTTTTCGGCCGGGAGCTGGCGTTCGCCGACAGTGAGAACGGCGCCGGCCACACTGCGAGTGGCCGCGGTTACGGCCACATGCGCGCCCTGCAATTGCTCCAGAACTCCGGCCAGACCGCCCGCCGTGTCGCCGCTGGTGGAAGCGTCAATCGAAAAAGGAATCTCGTTGAGTCTCGCCGAAGGCGGCGCGGAAGAATTGTAGCTGACGGCGCCCACGCGGCCCCGGCCCAGATCGAGCACGACCAGCGATTTGAGCACGTCGTCGACCTGCGATTGTTTAAATGACAGGTTGATCTCGGCGCGACCGTTGACCGTCCCGCGCCGTTCGAAATAGGCGACCCCGTTGCTGTAAAGGGTCACACGCCGCAGCGGCAGCGATTGCCCCGCCGATGGCTGATTGCCGGTTTTAGCGCCGGCCCCGGGCGCCGCCCCGGTCTTGACGCCGGCGCCTGCCGTGCGGGATTGGGCGAAGCCGATCGGCAGGAACAGAAGCGGAATCGTGACTGCGACGAGAACTGTTTTGCTGGATCGTCGATGAAGTCTCATAACGGGTCTCCTTGTGTCTATGGCAAAAAGGATCTGCGCTGATTGAACGCGGCTAAATTCAGGCGCTTGCGAAGGCAGTTGAAGGTTGAGGATAGAGGATCGAGGATAGAAAATCGAGGATGGAATAACGTCGCTGATTGCGATCTTCCATCCTCGATCTTCTATCTTCGTCAGGGTTTGACTATTTCGAGCAATGTGATTTCGGGCGGGCAGCCGTAACGGAGCGGCACGACGACGGTTCCAAGTCCCCGGTTGACGTAAAGCTGAGTCGCGCCGAGTTGCGCGTGGCCCCGCATCAGTCGGCGGCTGGGCCGGCGCAGCCAGCGGGCGGTCTTTTTGTCTTTGCGTCCGGTGAGCAGTCGCCAGTTGATCTGACCGCCGTGTGTGTGGCCTGAAAGCACCAGGTCGACGCCGGCGCGCGCGGCCTCGCGTATGATCGCCGGGTTGTGCGAGAGCAATATCCGCGTCTCGCGCCAACTCGTCTCTTCAAGCGCCAGGGGCAGGTCATCGCGTCTGACCATCATATCGTCGACGCCGGCGAGCCGGATGTAGGAAGATTCTCTTTCGATCCGCAGCGATTCGTTGCAGAGCACATGTATGCCCTGGTCGGCGAGCGCGACCCTCATCATCTCGCCGTCTGTCCAGTGGTCATGGTTGCCTAGAACCGCGAAGACGCCATGCGCGGCGCGCAGGCGGCCCAGAGCGCGGGCGCAAGACGAGATGTAATCCCGCGAATGTGAAATGTAATCTCCGGTCAAAACCGCCAGGTCGGGGCCCAGGTCGTTCGCCATGCGGACGGCCTCGTTGATTCTCTCTTCGTCCAGAAACGGGCTGTGATGAATGTCGGAAAGTTGGACGATTCGCAGCCCATGAAATTCCTCGGGAAGTTTTTCTATAGCGATTGTTTGATGAGTGATCTCGATCTGGTGCGGTTCGATCATAGCCGCTCGCAGAATCGCGGCGAAAGTTTGACGCCATTGCTTGCGACGGCCGCGACGTTCGGCCTTGAACGATAAAACGTATTTTTTCATCCAGCTTGCTCCCGGAATATTATGCCATAGAAGTAAAATAAGGGACGTGGGCCCGGGGCATTGATCAGATAACTGATCAAATATCAGATGTGACTATTTTGAAGTCAGTGTTTCGTGACCAGCGAATTATACGCGTCGCCCGCCATAAGCCGCAATTCATAATGTGGAGCGTTTGATGGTGAAGGATAAGGTCGAAGCAAATAAGGCAAAAAGGGACAAGAAAAGCAAAAATTCTTTTTTCGCTTTTTTTGTCCCCTTTTGCCTTATTTGCTTCACTTTTCCTGATCTTCAGCCCGCCATTTATTCAGAAAGCGCTGGATCGCAATCCCATGCTCAAAATTTCGCGTCGCAAAATGAAACAGCCGGTGCGGAGGAATTGATCAAACTGGCCCGCGCGGCCATTGGCGGCGAGGATGTTTTGAGAAGGATCGAAACAATTACCGCGACCGGCAAATATAAGCGCTTCGTCAAATACATCAGTGTTCAATCACCGAAAAAAGTCGAGGAGAAGAGGAAAGCGCTGCCGGGCAAAATGGAGTTCGAGTTTGCGTTGCCGGACAAATTCCGAAGACGCGTGGCGGGCGCGAGGTTACGGGGCTTCGATTTTTCATTCGCGCAGGTGGTCAGCGGCGCCGAGGCCTGGCGCGATCCGCCGGCGCGGCCGGCGTCTTCATCCGGCGATAGGCGCGTGGTCGATGTCGGCGACGTCGAGAGGACCGCGTTCATACAGGCGACCGGCGCCAAACAGGAGCTGTCTTATTATTCCATCGGATGGCTGATGCGCCCGTTGCCCGGATATCCGCTTGAAATGAGCTATCTGGGCCTCTATCAACTTGGCGCGGAGAAAACTCACGCGATTGTCGCGGAGGGAACGAGCGGCTTTCAATTCACTCTGCTACTGGATACGAAAACCTATGCGCCTGTGGCGCTCGCGATTTCACTCGTCGAAGAAATCCAACCGATCATCCTCGTCGAAGCCCCCTATTCCTTCAACCAGAAATTCAGGCAGGATGTCCGAGCGCGGGCGCGCGCCGAGTTCAAAGCCAGGGCGAAGCCGCCGCAGCCTTGCAAGCTTTTAATACAGTTTTCAGACCGTCGCCCGGTCCATGTTCCTGGGGTCCCTGGGGCCCGGGGCGCAATGTTGCCGTTCCGCGTCACGACCTCTCTCAATGGAGATATAATTGAAGAAGTGACTATCAATGAATTCGAAATCAATCGACGCATCAACCCGAAAAAATTCGAGGGACCGCCGGAACCAAAAGATTGAAAAAGTCCTATAGGCCCTATGTCCTATAGAGTTTATAGGACTTAAGAAAAATGGACGCCACGAAATAAGCCTTTTTTATTAAGTTGATTGAAAGGCGCGGTCAGTTTGAGTATGATGTTTACGCGGAGTATAAGCAACTTACCCCAGCCCGTGGATAACAACACGAAATGACAACGTGGATAACAACACAAATTGATCAATAAACAGGATTAGGGCGGTTAGCAACAATTCGGGCGATCTGGTCGTAATCGAATCGTAATCTGATCGAAAACGGAATCAACGGACGTACTCTCACTAGGTTGTAAATTTCATAAGCGGCGTGACGCTATAAGATTACAACATAAAAATGTGGTGGTTGAGCGCGGTGGCGGGAGTATCTGAACAACTAGAATTATTGACCAGACATCCAACGGCGCCCATTTTTCAACAGAATTGAGAGAAGCAAGAACTTTGATATGGGGTCGTTAATTATTATGACGACCAAATGGGTCAACAATTTTAAGGTGAAAGCAGAGACAAGGAGGCGATGATGACTACCGCTCAGAAAACGGCGCCAAGTCCGGTTTATCTCAACCCCGACCTGAAAAGCCCTGCCGCTCAGGAATTCGAGGACAAACTTACCGCGCTGATCGTTGGACAGGATCGCGCTGTGCGACGCATCACCGGCCTGTATCAAATATTTCTGGCGGGCCTGGCGCACCCGGGCCGCCCGATTGGGACGCTGCTCTTTCTCGGGCCTACGGGTTCGGGCAAGACGCGAGTCGTTGAGGCCGCCTCAGAGGTCCTTTTTGGAGACCCCAATCTGGTCACAAAGATCGATTGCGCGGAGTTTCAACATTCGCATGAAATCGCGAAACTGATCGGTTCGCCTCCGGGTTACCTGGGGCATCGTGAAACTTCGCCGATGTTGACGCAGGAGAATCTGGATCGTTCGCACACCGAGACTACAAAGCTGAGTCTGGTTCTCTTCGACGAGATCGAAAAGGCTTCCGACTCGCTTTGGCAGTTGCTGCTCGGCATCCTGGACAAAGCCACATTAACGCTGGGCGACAACCGCCGCGTCGATTTCTCACGCTCGATCGTGATTATGACGTCGAACCTCGGCGCGCGCGAGATGAGCGAGTTGATTTCGGGCGGAATCGGCTTCGCCCCGAAGAGTGGCGTGGTCGATGCCGAAGTCGATCAGAAAATTTATCGGACGGCCCTGGAGGCCGCGAAACGCAAATTCTCCCCGGAATTCATGAACAGAATTGACAAGGTCGTGGTCTTCCGCAGCCTGCACAGCGACCACCTGACCGAGATCCTGGAAATTGAATTGAGGGCGGTTCAGAGACGAATCACTGAAGGCACTGGCGAGAAATTTGTCTTCAAATGCACACAGTCTGCGAAAAATTTCCTGCTCGAAGAGGGAATCGATTTCAAATACGGCGCCCGCCACCTGAAACGCTCCATCGAGCGCTTTCTGGTTTATCCGCTCTCGAACCTCATCGCGACCGGTCAGGTGGGAATGGGTGATTTGCTGATCGTCGATTATTCGCCTGAGATCGGCAAACTCGTCTTTTCAAAAGACGCCGGCGGCGCGCTGATCCACGAAGAGTGGCGCCAGCACGTATTTCCCGATCGCCCCGAGAATGAAGCGAGCAACGCCATCGCCATCGCGACCCCTGAATGGGCGCCCGCGCCGGCTATGGTTAAGGAAGAGAATCAGTAGCGGGAGTGGGGAGTTGGGAAGGAGAGACAAGGAGAAAGGGAGAAGGGGGGACAAGGGGAAAAGAAATTTCGTTCTCCTTGTCTCCTTGTCTTTCTCTTCCCACTCCCGCTTCATGGAATGATCTTCACTGGAGTTCTCACCGGGACTGTTTCAAACAGCTCTTTTATCTCGTTATTTTCAAGCGCGACGCATCCCAGCGTCCAATCCCTGATCAATCCGAATAATTTTCCGGTTCCACCGCCGTGGATGAAGATGTCTCCGCCCAGGCTGGTGTTCTGTGGGGGCTTCGCCCCGGTGTTGACGGCGTCGACTATCGCCTTATGCTGGGCCTTCGTGATCAGCCCGTCTTTCAATCCCTTGTTGGCGTCGATTATGTTGGGATAGCTGACTCCGAGCGAGAGATAGAAATTGCTGCGCGGGTTCTTATGCGTGATGTAGTAATCGCCTTCGGGAGTCGCGCCGTCGCCCTGGCGTAGCTTCGTACCGGTTGGATTATTGCCTAGCGCGATCTGATAGGTCTTCGCCAGCCTCTCCTTATTGCCATCCATGACGTAAAGGTAAAGCTTGCGCTCGCCTTTTCTGATAAGTATGCGGTAACGCGCTTCAGTGGCGCCGTTCCGGCGCCGTTCGGCGCCATGTTGGGCATTGGCTGATTGAACTGGCGCCATAATCATCAGGCTCACAAAGAGCAGCGAGACGAAGAGTGTGTTGGGATGGAGGATGTTCATTTTGCTTACGCTCCCCGTACTGTTTCTGATCGGGCGATTTCGACGGCGACGGTTTCGGCGTTCTTTATGCAATCGCCAAGAGATATGCCGCGCAGGTAATTTCCGGCGATATACAATCCCGGAACACCTCGCAACGCCGCTTCGATGCGCTCGACGCGCGCGGCGTGGCCCAGCGTGTATTGCGGGATGGCCCGCTCATACCGCGTGATCGGCAGGCGGCGAGGCTCTCCGCTGATTCCCAGAACTTTGTTCAGATCGTCGTGAACTATGCGAATCAGCTCTTCGTCGCTCAGTTTTACCGCCTCGGCGTCGGTCGCGCCGCCGATGAAATTGGTCAGGCAGACCCAGCCTTCAGGCGCTCGCTCGGCGAAAAGAGACGAGTTCCAGATCGAGCCCAATGTCCGCAACCCTTCGCCGCGAGGAGCGAGGAATCCGAAGCCGTCCGGTTCGCAATACACTTGATCGTCGCGAAAAGCGAGCGGAACCGATGCGATTGAAACGTACGGAATCTCGGCGACGAACGCGGCGATTTCCGGCGCGACGGCGTTAAGCAGATGAGCCGTGACATGTGCGGGCGTCGAGACGAGAAGCGTCGGGCTCTTGATCGTTTTGATCTCGCCTCGATGTTCGATCTTTATCTCAAACCCTCCGGCCGATTTGATGTCTATGATTCGGGCGCCGGTCAGCAGTCTGTCGCCAATCGATCCGGATAGCGCTTCAGGCAATACGCTAAGGCCATGACGGAACGAGCAGAGGCGGTAAGGCCGCAACGACCGCTTCGGACTTCCCGTTTGTTGGCGCGATCGCCGCGCGGCGCGCAGCGCCCCGCGCAGAATGCCGCCCGATTCCGCCTCGAATTCAGCAAGCTTCGGGAAACATGCCTGAACGCTCAACTCCTCAGGGTCGCCCGCGTAAACGCCTGAGAGAAACGGCGCGACCATACGCTCCAGAATCTCATCACCCAATCGCCGCCGGACGAACGACGCGATGCTCTCTTCGCCGCCCTCGCGCCGCGCCTTGACGAATGGCTCCAGCAGCAGACGCAGCTTGGCAGCGTTCGAAATCAGTTTTGTTTTGAGGAAAGCGGGCAGACTCATCGGCGCTGCCTGCAGCCGGCCGCCAGCATAAATGTAGGCCGGCGCGCGATGATCGGCCGTGATCAATTCGCCCGTCAAATCCAACTCTTCGACCAGATCCAGGAGCTCGTGCGAGCCGCGCAGACTGTTCGGCCCGCATTCGATCAGAAAGCCTTCGACTTCGCGGCTTTGAATCACGCCTCCGACGCGGTCGCCGCTTTCGATGAGCAGGGGATCGCGGCCCATCTTTTTCAAGCGATGAGCCGCGACCAGGCCGGAGACGCCGGCGCCGATAACGACTGAATCAAAATTCATTTCAGTTTTTCACAGACTATGTCAGCGAGCGCTTTGATAAAGGTCGGATTGCAATTCAAGGCCGGCAAACGGCGATAGACTTTGAGGTTTATCTCGTCAGCCAGCTTTTTGTAGAGGATATCGAGTTCATAGAGCGTTTCTATATGGTCGGAGACGAAACTGATGGGAATAGCCAGGATCTGTTCGGCGCCATTCGACGCCAGTTCGCGCAGCTTTGCGTCGGTCGAAGGCTCCAGCCATTTGACCGGCCCGACCTTGCTCTGGAAACTGAGATGAACCGGGCTGAGACCGCCGAGTTCATTGGAAACCAACCGAACAGTCTCTTCAATGTGTTGTAGATAAGGGTCGCCCTTTTCAATATAACTTTGGGGGACGCTGTGCGCGCTGAAGAGCAGGTGAACATGACGCGGATTCGGGTCGGGGAACTTTCCGATCTCAGCGGCGATTTGCTCGGCCAGGGCCTTGATGTAGGTTTCGTGCGTGTGCCATTGCGGAACGTAGTGATGGCTAATACTCTCGAAGCCGTTCCGTTTATCCATGATGGCCTCGAAATCCTTGAAGCTGGATCCGGTAGTCGAGACGGAGAATTGCGGATAGAGCGGCAGCAGAATCAACTCATCAACGCCGTCACGAACGATTTGATCAATGGCTTCCTCGGAGTATGGCCGCCAGTAACGCATCCCGACGTAGACCTTCGCTTCGACGCTGCGCCGGGCAAGTTCTCCGCGCAACGCGGCGGCCTGCTCTTCGGTGATTCGCCGCAGCGGCGATCCGCCGCCGATCTGCGCATAATAGCCTGAAGATTTTTTATGGCGGGCCGTCGAGATCAACCATGCCAGCGGCCTCTGCATCGAGCGAATCGGCAGCCGCACGATCTCCGGGTCGGAGAAGAGATTGAAGAGGAAGGGGCGCACGTCGGCGAGCGTTTCAGGCCCGCCCATGTTGAGGAGTAATACGCCTAGTTTCATAGGAGATTTCATGTCGCGTTGCGACGCCCGGAAACAATGAAAAGTTCGTAGTCCCGCCTTCAGGCGGAATAGTTTGGATTCTCGGAATTGATCTTTACCCCAGGCTTCCGCCTAAAGGCGGAACTACGAACTGATTTTCCGAGGAGATTATGGATTGCGGATTGCGGATTTGTAGATCTCCGCAATCCACAATCCGCAATCCGCAATCAGATTGTTCCTGCGACCACCGTGGTCGCCACTTCGGGATGAATGTATTTGCGAATTGCCGCATCGACGTCCGATTTCGTTATCGCCGATACCAGCGAAGGATATTCGTCAAGGTATTTCACTCCGAGGCCGAACAGTTCCGAGGCCGCGATCTGGCTGGCAATGCCGCTGTTGGTGGCCAGGCCGAGCTTGAACGAGCCGATAATCGAAGATTGTTCGTCCTTCAACTCGTCTTCTCTGATGCCGTTGGCGATGTAGTCCTTGACGATCTCGACGGTCGCTCCGACCGCCAGGGCGACGTTCTCAGGGGCGACTGTGACGGTGATGACAAAGGGCCCGTCGCCGATCCCGGATTCGGCGAAACTGGAATTAATGCCGTATGTCAGCCCCATCTCGTCGCGCACTTTCAGCCCCAGGCGCGACGAGAGGGTTGATTGACCGAGCGCGCTGTTGGCGATCCTGGCCGCGATGAAATCCGGGTTTGAACGCCGCAGCCTCGACGCGTGTCCGATCACGACGTCCGCGTTCGGCTTGTCTTTCATCATTACGGTTTCGCTGATCGCCGCGGATTGGAGCGGGGTTTCGGTAATATCTATTACCGGCGCGTCAGCGCCCTGCCATTTGCCAAGTTTCTCTTCAAACAACGCGTAGGTGTCTTCGGCTTTGACGTCGCCGACCACGGCCAGAATCATTGATGAAGGGCCGTAAAACTTCCGGTGGAATTCGCGTATGTCATCGACAGTGATCTTTTCGATCTGGCTGATGGCTTTTTCGGCCGGGATTTGATGAAACGGATTGCCTTCGGGGAAGATGAGCTGGGTCATCCGGTCGTAGGCGCGGGCGCGAGTGTCGTCCTGCTCCTCCTGGATATTGGCGATGATGCGCTGACGCATCTTATCGAGTTCTTCGCCTGGGAACGCCGGTTCGCGCAACTCTTCGGCCAGCGTCGAAACGATCATCGGCAGGTCGCGGCTGAGCGAGAGACCGCTGACCGAGGCAGTGAAAGTGTTTGAGGACAGGCCGACGCGCGCGCCCGCCGTTTCCAGTTCTTCGGCGATTTCCAGCTTGCTGCGGCTGCGCGTGCCTTTGCCAAGCATGCTCGCGGTGATGCTGGCGAGAGAGTCCTTGCCGGCCGGGCTGAAATATTCGCCTGCCACCATTGAACCGGCCATCGAGACCGTCGGATTGGCCGGGTTTTCCAGGACCAGCAACGTAATGCCGTTCGAAAGTTGAAAACGCCTGGTTCGCGCGACAAAAGAATTATTGTTCATAAACTTCTTCAAGAATGCCTTCTTCCTGCTTGGGTATAAACCATCCGACGGTGCGATTGTCCTCGGTGAAATAAGTCTGCGCCACCCGTTTGATGTCCGCGGGCGTGACCTGTTCGACCATCTTTGGCAGGTCCACGAACATTTTCCAGTTGGCCACGGCCTCAGCCTCGGCGATCACCCTGGCCACGCCCAGCGGGCTGTCGCGCAGGAAGATCATTTGCGTGGTGATCATGTTCTTGGCCTTCTGCAATTCCTTTTCGGGAACGTCTTCCGTCTTCAGCTTCTCGATCACTTCCAGCCCGACGCGCTCGGCGTCGGCATGCGTCACGCCAGGACGCAGCGTGATGTGAAGCAT
>DASUFM010000837.1:0-9102 GCA_036274535.1 Blastocatellia bacterium | reverse complement strand
GGTGTTTATCGCCTAAAACGATTCAGCTAAACATTGCGCCCTTTGAACGCGCGGCTCAACTTGTTTCTCAGGTATGCGGTTGCCGCTTTCGTCGCCAGCGCCGCCGCCGCCGTCTTCAGAGCGCCGCCTGTCGAGGGGCGGCGAAATCGGGAGCCGATGCGATTACGCGCTCGATCGGCTATGTCTTCGACGCTCTCCGCTAAAGCTTCCATGATCCGCTCGCTCGGACTGGGCTTGCTTTTGAAAATCCCGGCCAACAGACAGCCCACGCCGAACGCGAGGCCGAGAGCCAGATACGGATGATCTCCGACCTGCGCGCGCCAGTCGACCGCCCTTTGCACATGCTGATCCAGCCGGTTGATTGTTTCAGCAAAGGCTTCTTTCTTGGCCTCGATCTCCTGGCGTAAATCTTCCGAGCTGCGCTCCGCGAGTTCCGGCGCAGACGCGGTATCCTTGATTCTTTCCAATGCGATTCCGCTCATGAGCTACCTCCTTCGGCGCCGATTCAAAGCCGATAGAATATTCAATCAAGAAGAGCGGCTCTTGAAATTGCGCAAGCCGCGCTTAAACAAGAGCGTCGCTGGCGCTCCCAGCGCTGCTCCGAAGATCAATGCCGACGTCGTCAGGCCGGTGTAGGTCGCGAGCGCGATAATGCCCGCCGCAAGGAGCGCCATTGCCGCCAATAGTCCGAAGGCGACCCCCGCGGCAATGATCAACGCCGCCGAGCTGTACAGGCGCGCCTTGTCGCGTAACTCGGCCTTGGCCAGAGCCACTTCGCCTTTCACTAACTCGGTCGATTGCGTCATCAAATCGCCCAGCAAATCACCCAGTGATTCGCGCGGCTCCGGCATGGCCGTTTGATGTACCACTTTTCTCTGCGCGCTCATTATCATTCTCTCCATTGCCGGCGCGTCAGTCCGGCTGGCAATCATCACAGGTGGTATGATTCACCAATGAGCGCAGGGGCTTTCTCAGGGTCGAAAGTCTCGAGCATGTTTGACAGGTCATGGGCATGCTCGTCTTCTTTCTTGAGAATATCTTCGATCAGGTTGCGCGTGGTCGGATCATCGTCGCCCAACCACCGGATGATCTCCGAGTAGGATTCAACGGCGATTCGCTCCGCGACCAAATCTTCGCGGATCATCTCGGCGAGCGAATCGCCCTCGACATATTCCGAATGGCTGCGGGCGCCGAGACCCTCCGGATTGAAGTTCGGCTCGCCCTGAAGCTGCGTGATGCGCTGGGCGATCCGGTCGGCATGTAGCTCTTCCTCTTTGGCATGCTGGAGAAACTCTTTGGCCACCGACTCGGCGTGAATGCCGCTCGCCATATGGTAATGACGTTTGTAACGCAGGACGCAGACGAGTTCGGTCGCCAACACTTCATTCAAGACGGCGATCACCTTCTTGGGGTCGGCCTTGTACCCGTCAGTGACGGGGCCTTGCTCAAGGCGCTGGCGCGCTCGCTGCCGAAGATATTTGACATCCGATAGAAACTCTTTCATAGCTTTTTCCCCCTCATTCGCCTATCACACGCTCTCCGGCGGAGTTAGGCGCGAATTAGTATTTCCGTTTTCTTTCAGGCTCATTTGCGGCGAAAGATCGCGCCCAGAATCAGCCCGGCGGCGGCGGCCACAAGCAGGCTTTTGCCCGGATTGCGCGGCGCCCGTTCGGTAATGTCGTCTTTGATTTTTTTCGGCTCCATCCCCTCGATGTAATTGGCGGAGTTATGGAGCCAATCGCCGGCGTGAGAGCCAAAATTCGACGCCTCGCGCGGCGTTTGATTGTCTTCAGCCCCGCCGTGCAAAGTTCCGGCGGCCTGGCGCAATTTGCCGGCGATCCGGGCTTTGATCCGGGCGAAACTCGCCCTGCGGGATTCAATCTCACTCTCGCCACTCCGAAGCGGCGCAACTTCGTCAAAACGATCATGCAAGGGGTCCATGCCTATTCCTCCTCCTTTTATGACGCGCTCCATCAGCCTTAAACTGTTACCTTGCGTTGCGCGATTATGCGGAACACCCCATTGATGGCGATGTGAAGCAAGATATAAACAAGGAGCGCAAGCAAGTAGGATAGCTGGATTTGAAATGCTCCGGCCGACGGAGGTTCCACAATGCGTTCGAATGGCGCCAGCAGCGGCCACGAGACTCCGGCCACGAACTGAACGAAGTCATTGCCCGGCCGGGCGCCCATCAGCCTGAGTACGAACTGTAGCCCGATCAGGCCGTTGATGATGTAGAAGAGGTAATCAATTACCTGTGAAATCCGGGCCGCGGTCCTGCCGCGGCCCAACTCGCGTTCAGTCTCAGCCGCTTCACGCACAGACTTTTGTTTTAATTCGTGAGCCACACCGGCTAACTCGGCCGATTCCTTTGGCTCGACTCGCGCCGATTCCCGCCTGATGCGAGCGTTCACGTCATTATCAATCGAAGCCTTGACCTCTTGATGCGAAGACATCCTGCGCTACTCGTCTAACAGCACGCTGTTTGTTTCGTCAGACATAACTCTCCCTCCATGGTTGATCCTCGCTCAGATATACCGTCGCCTCGTCAACATTCCCCTCTTTTCCGAACCGGTGATCAGCCAGTCGGGGATATATTGCTGTCCAGTATTGGACAGTTTCGGGAAGAAAGGTTGCAGGGCGCCCTTGCGGTTTTTGGCGTCCGCTCCGGATTATCGCTCCTCCTTATTGCCTGGGTCGCCAGCCCGCGAAGCATTTCAACGAACGATCCGTCAAGGTTGCTCTGTTTCGATGTAACCCGCTGACGGCGGCGCAAACAACGCGGCAAACATCTCGCGGGCATTTGGCCGCCGGGACGCTTGTTGGCGCTTCACCCAATTCTTGACGGCGTCATCCTCAACCTGCGCCACGGGAGATAGCCGCGCCTGTCGTTGGGCGACTTGCTCTTGCTCCCACCATTCTCTACGTTTGATCAGTCTCGCTTTACTCATCTGAACTTGCCTGGCTACCGGCGGAGCCTCCACTGCTGGTTAGACTGGTTGGCGTAAGCCCATAGCCGGATATTGGCCCCGTCCTGCTCGCCCTGGTCGGTCACGTCTAGACACTTGCCGTTGTCCACGCTCACGATCCGGTAGTAGTCGCCGCCCACCTGCTCCAGTCGCCAACGCTGTTGCGGGGAGCCGTTCCAGCTCCGCTGTATGATGCTTGCTCCGTTGTCATCCCTGCCGCCTTGGACGGTGATCGCCTTGCCGCTGTGCCGGCTGATGATGGCGACTTCGCCGGCGCCGAGGTCTATGACATCCCAGTTCTGGTTGGCTTGATCGGCATATCCCCACTGTTGGATGTTGGCCCCGTCTTGCGCGCTCTGCCCGGTCACGTCCAAGGCTTTATCGCTGCGCCGGTTCATGATCGGGCCGGAGTAACTCACGCGCCCGTCCGGACGGGCGCCACTACCATCACCGCTGCCGTTACCACGGCCGTAGGCGCCATCGCCTCTACCACGGCCGACTTCGAAATCGGCGCGGCAGCCGCGATCCACCCAGACGCTGTTACGGGTGAAGCCCCAGGTCCGCCCCTGCGCACAGGCCGCCCCGCTCCTCTGATTCACCAGGCGGACGAAGCCGCCAGTATTGACAAGGCAGGTGCGACGTCGCCCATCATCGGAGGCGCAGTAGATGCTCCGCCTCCCGTGGCCGCCATCACCGCCGTCATTGCCAAACCAACCGCCTCTCCAGTCGTATCTGACGCCAGACACATTGCCGTTACTGTCGCGGTCCCGGTTGCGGTTGTTGACTATTGCTTCGTAGGAGAAGTTTCTCGACTGCCCGTTGTTGTAACGCCTGTCGTTGTTGTAACGCCGGTCGTTGTTGCGCGAGAAGGCGCCTGTGCCACGAACACGAACCCCTCTATTCCACACGAATTCGGTTTGGGCATCGCTGTTAAAAACCACTGTCGGATCGCGCCCGCCCTCTCGACTGATGATCCGTTCCCTGACGGCCCGCTGCGCCTGATCAATCGCCCGATCTCCCGAGTCTTGCGCCAAGACACGGCTCAGGCCGCCGCTCGCCAGAATAAGCGCGAGCAAGGCGAAGGCCGCAAAAAATGTGTTGCGGGGCGCCAATGTACTAACTTCAATGTTGTTCATGATATTTTCCTTCCTAGTTACGGATTAACTTCGAGCCAGGCTCCTGATTGAAGAATCATCGGCCCTGGGGGCGCACGCGGCTCGCGTGCCGGCGCAGCTTCGCGGATTCGCCGCGATGCCAGTTATCCCCTTCAGTCAGCCCGCACGCGAGTCGCGTACGCCCCCAGGATTTATGCGCAGGCTTCAGACAATTGCGGAAATAAAGCCCGATAGTCGCTAAGGTTGCGCGGGTGAGAGACCATTCCGCTGCGAGAATAAACCAGGAAAGGAGTGGGATCCCATCATTGGGGAGCGAATCCCACTCCTTTACGGAGGCGAGATGTTTCCCAACAATCCCACGTATGTCGGAAACATCATCTCCTCCGCACACAACCCCTATCTAGCTTGACGCCTATGGCTGAAACATCACACGCTATGGCTGATCTCACCGTGGGGTTGATAATTTGGTTTCCCGCTAACATTCGCCTGGCTTAACGCAGTTGCGCGCTCACGTTAGTTCATTATCCGGCGACCGCTGATCAGGTTGTAGATCAACACTATTGCCGCAATAACAAGCAGCGCGTGAATCAATGAGCCGCCGACGCCACCGACCAGGCCCATCAGCCATAGAGCAACAAGAATAACGATAATTGCCCAAAGCATGATTCTTCTCCAAGTTTAAGTTTTCGCCCTCAAACTCCGGGTCGGTGGGCCAATGCCTTACCCCGACTCCGGCTTAGGTTTGCAAGAATAGGCTGATTGGGAATAGGTTTCCGTCCAATATTGGACAGGCCTGAAAAAGAATTATTGCGAGGCCCATAGACATGCGCCCCCGCGCTAGGCGATGTGATCCAGGTAATCAGTGAGCTTCTTTTCCTTGATAACGAGGAAGTGATCTTCGTTCGTCTCAATCAGCCCAAGGTTCCGAAACCGCTGCATAAACATGCTGATCCGCGGCCACGTTGTGCCGACCATTTCCGACAGTTCTTCATGCGTGATTTTCAGTTCGATGCGTATGCTGCGCGGGTCTTTCTTGCCGAGTTTGCGCGCCAGTTGCAACAACGTCTTGCCCAGACGCTGTTCGCTGTCAACGGTTACCAGATTGGCTATGACCTGCTGTTGGTCGGCGATCCGCACCGCCAGGTACTGCACGAAGCCCGCAAACAGCGCGTCGCTGCCCAAACGCGCAAAGAACTTGGGACAAGGGATTTGTTTTAAGTTCGTCTCTTCCATGGCGGTCGCTGTTTCCAGCCGTGCGCCTAACCCGGACAGGCACAGCTCGCCGAAAATATCTCCCGCCGTGTGGATGGCCAGCAGGCACTCTCTCCCTTCGGGCGAGAGCACGAGCAGTTTGACCTGCCCGCTCTCGATGAAGTAGACCGTCTCATCACTGTCTCCGCATGTGTAAACGTTATCGTGTTTCGCGATCGTGATGGAGCGCGAATTGAGGGTCTCCTGCCGCAGCGACTCACGCATTTGTTGTTTGAACAGGTCAGCTTGAGGGGTCTCTTGAATCATGATCGTGTTTCCTTTCGATGCCCATGGTGATGAAAGCGGCGGCTTGATTCCTCCCTCGAAGTTGTTTTGCGCGCCTCCATTCACGCGCGCTCAGTCCGCGCCGGCGCCAATGCCCCTGCCAAGGCCTCATCGATCAACCGTCCGATGGTCCTCCTCAGCTCATCCAATTCGCACGGCTTGGCTAGATAGGCTTGCGCGCCAGCGCTCATTCCTTGCCGACGGTCGGTATGGGAGGCGTCGGCCGAGCAAAAGATGATGGGAGTGTTCGAATCCAACGCGCGAATTTTTCGGCAGAGTTCAAAGGCGTCTCCGTCTTCGCAACCGTCGCCGAGCAAATAGAGATCGACCCGTTCGATCCTCGCCAACTGCAAACATTCCCCGCAGGTGTTGGCGGCCGTTACTCGATACCTGGCGTAGCCGAGATACAACCGGAGCATCTCCACGCTGTTGTCGCCGCTTTCGACTACCAAAATGTGTTTTCTGGGGATCTTCATTGGGTTTCCTTGGCCGGCGCCGAGCAAATGCTCGCGCAAGCTGACACTGCTCCTACGTTGGCTCCTTCGCCATACCTGATTGGCTTACTGTCTAAAAAAGCTAGGCTTATGTCTAAAAAGGGAGAGTTTATTATTTGACCACTGTCTTGAGTTACATGAAAAAGTACACTACGCGCCGCCAACGTCTCCGTCTGTGCGCGAACGCGCTTATAGCTCGATTATCTTCGATGGGGCGCGGGAGACGTTCGAAGGCCGCTCCGAATGGGACGGTCACAGGCGTGGCTTGCCAGGACGCTAATGGCCGTGAGCGCCTGCCCCAGGATTCTCACCCACGACCGGGCGCCGTCGGCGGAATTGCTGCTCACCCAGGAGTTCATCGCCAACATGCTGGGAGGACGCCGCGAGAGCGTCACCAAGGCGGCTGGGCGCCTGCAAAAGGCCGGGCTGATACGCTACGTCCGCGGCCACATCACGATCCTCGACCGTCAGGGACTGGAAGCGGCAAGCTGCGAATGCTATCAAGTCGTCAAAACCGAGTTTGATCGGTTGCTCGGCTAGGCGAGCCCCATTCGCCTTCTTCACTATGTGCGTGTGTGTGGTAGCGCATAGACAGCCCCTCGCCCGTCTGATAGCGTGGTGGAGGTTAATCTTTCTTTGACAGTTCATCATTCGACATCGGGATCGGGCCGACTACCTCTTCCTTGTGCCGTCTGTTGGGTTCCCAAACATGACCGCAACCAGACAAGGAGACTCTTCATGCTTCGATCCACAAAAACACTCGAGCCGGCGGCCAACCGGCTGCTCGCCGCCTTGCCAGGCAAAGAATATCAACGGCTGCGACCTCACTTAGAGGAGGCCACCTTAGCTTTCGGTGAGGTCCTTTACGAACCCGGAGAGATCATCCGGCGCGTCTATTTCCCGAATCACGGCATCGTTTCCTTACTCTCCATGGTTGAAGAGCGCTCGACGCTCGAAGTCGGCGTCGTCGGCGCTGAAGGCATGGTCGGCGTCTCGGTCTTCCTGGGCGCGCAGGCTTCGCTCAACCAGGCGCTGGTGCAAGGCGCCGGCGCGGCCATGAGTATGAAGGCTGATGCGATGCGCAAACACGTCGGGCATGAGGGGCCGTTACCGGACCTGCTTCGCCGCTACACGAATTCGTTACTGGCGCAGATTTCCCAGACGGCCGCCTGTAACCGCTTCCACGCGGTGGAGGCGCGCCTCGCCCGCTGGCTGCTCATGACGCACGACCGTCTCCGGTCAAACGAATTCCGGCTCACCCAGGAGTTCCTCTCCCACATGTTGGGCGTGCGCCGAGAAGGCGTCACCAACGCGGCCCGCGCCCTCCAGCAAGGGAATCTGATCAGCTACGTCCGAGGCCAGCTCACAATCATCGACCGAGCGGGCTTGGAAGCGAGGTCTTGCGGATGTTACGAGATCGTCAAATTGGATGTCTTGGCTAAGACAGACAAAAGAAGGCAGGACTAAGGCTCCTGGATTGTGCTGGCTGTGTATTACGCTCGCTACAATTGCGGCCCAGGGCGCTGGCGAGGTGTCGTAATCAAGGCGAGATGGTTTTCACCTCTCGCCTTGGTTTGTAACCATCACATAGATGGCGCTCAAATGGCCGTTTCCTTATAGGTATACGTGATCTTCTGAGGCGCCCCTTGCTGATGGGTCGATTTTGGGCGCCGGTGTTCGCAGATGGCCTTTTGCGCGCTAAGGACGTCCCCGTAAGAGAGAACTGGAATCCCTTTGCCCCCGTCCTCCTCAGTGTTAAGGATGATGTCGTTCGTAGACAGGATGCCCTGGAGCACCCCTTTATCATTCACAACTGGGAGGCGTCGCACCTTCTCCTTCTGCATGGTCTTGAGTGCGAATTGGATCTCATCAGTTGGATGGCAGACGTAGATTGCCCCTGAGGTGACCTCACCTACCAGAATATCAGAAGCAAGCCGAGGTCTCGTGGCCACAGCCATACAGATGTCACGATCAGTGATCATGCCAATGAATTTTCCATCGTCATCTACCACTGGAAGGGCGCCGCAGTCCCCCTCCCACATGCGACTTGCCGCTACGGCCAGATTGGTATCAGAATTGCAGGATTTCACGTCCGTGGTCATTAGATCTCGAACTTTCATGTCAGAATTCCTTTCATAATCAGCTTTCTTGTTTACTGG
Organism: Blastocatellia bacterium; assembly: GCA_036274535.1. Classification (GTDB taxonomy): domain Bacteria; phylum Acidobacteriota; class Blastocatellia; order RBC074; family RBC074; genus JAJVID01. The sequence goes on along the minus strand of DASUFM010000837.1, from coordinate 829 downwards.
GCATTACACGAGGGAAGCTTCGATCAAATTACCCTCCTGGTCGCCCTTGGTTATTGGATAGTAGTCGTCTCCCGAGGACGACGCGTCTACTTAGGAGGCTTCAAGCTTCCTTGAAGCCCGACAAGTGGTATAAGTGTTGCCTCATTCAAGAACTCTGCGCGCGCGGACAATAAATCTCCTGGGCGCCGAGCCGACAAAATTGAAAGGGTAACAGGTCACCAGAGTGAGAATGTCGCCGTCATCCTCCAGCACTTCAGTCTCCTCGGGCTTGATCACTTTGGTGGAGTCCACGCGATAGCGATAGAATCCACTTAACGTCGTCAATGTGATTTCATCATTTACTCGGATCTTGCGCAGCCCTCTGAAAAAAGTGTCCCGGTGTCCTGCAAGCGCGACGTTACCTTGCTGACCCGGCAGCGGAGTGCCCCGAATATGCCCGACCGCCAGTCGCAAAGTCCCTTCATCCGTACCTTCTAGAATCATTGCTGTCAGGCCGACGGAGTTGATCTCGATACGCCCCAGCGTGGAACCTTCACTGACAGCGATGCCAGGGCTTTCAGCTCGCGCCAGGTTTGTTTCCTTCAATGCTCGTTCAAAGCGCCTGGCTTGTTCAGCCTGATAGAGCCGCGCGTCGAGCAGCGCGAAGCCGACGTAACTCAGCGCCAGAAAGCCGATGATCAAAAAGATATTTCGGCTCCAACGGAGAACCGGATTGGTTCGCGCCAGCAGAAATATCCGCCGTTTAATTTCTGAGTTTATAGGTCTGATTGCCGTCATCGCCCTTTCAATCTGCGGCGGGAATGCGCCGCCGCAGCCGCTGAAACTCAAG
>DASUFM010000836.1:0-2558 GCA_036274535.1 Blastocatellia bacterium | reverse complement strand
CGGGACATCAGGTTGAATTTGCAGACCGTTTTTCAGTCAACGACGCTGACGCCGGCTCAGACGTGGGGCGCGGCGTTGGCTTCGGCCATTGCTACGCGGAACGGCGAACTGGCGCGGGTGATCTTCGCCGAGGCCCGGAACGTCGTTGATACGAACGTCATCGAAGACGCCAGGGCCGCCGCGGCGTTGATGGCGATGAACAACGTTTATTACCGATTCCGCCACCAGGTCGGCAAGGAGAGTTACTCGGCGAAGCCGGCGCGGCTGCGGATGAATTGGATCGGAAAGCCGATGAGCGATAAAACCGATTTCGAGTTGTTCTGTCTTGCGGTCAGCGCGATCAATGGCTGCGAGACCTGTGTCCGCGCGCACGAGAATGTGGTCACGTCGGGCGGGCTCAGCGAAGACCATGTTCACGACGCGGTCAGAATCGCCGCGACTATCCAGGCCGCGGCCGTCTCGTTGGAGATGAGCGGACTTGGCGTGATAATACCCCTGTAACTAAACCGGCGCAGAGGCGCGCCAACGCGTCTTTCGCCGTCTTTGCGGTCGATTATTGAGAAGGAGGAAAGTTATGAAGTTTCCTGAGAATGTTCGTAAGGCGCTCGACGCCTTGCCGCAAAGCAAACGTGAAAAGGTTCAAGCGATAGTCCGCCGGCATGTGAACGCCTGCCGGCGAATGGGCGTGGAGCTTGAATTCATGGATCGCGTTTGGCTGGAAGCGATTGAAGCGGTCGAGAATGAGGAAAAGTTTGATGAGCCATTTGAAAGCGAACAATGGCCCGAATACGCTCCGGCGCGCAGCTACGAAGTATACCGCGCTCCGCGAGTGGATTTATAAGTTTAAGCGGAAACTGAAACAATTCTGCCGCGTCGTGGCCGCCCGTCACCACGCGGCTTTTCTTTTTGTCTAAATCCGCGAAAGGTGGGCGCTATCAGAATTGGCTGATGAGGCGTTTCGTTGACAAGTCACTGAAACGCCGATGACGGCGGGACAATTTGAAAAATTGTCCCCCATGTTAGCGCAGATCTCCGAAGATGTGCTGCGCCAGCGTGACGGCGGCGATCGCGGCGGTTTCAGTTCTGAGTATCCTCGATCCCAGACTTACCGAAGTAACATGGCAGTCCTCCGCCTTCCGCAACTCACGTTCGCTCCAACCGCCTTCAGACGCCACACAGAGACTGAGTTGATTGACGCCTCCAAATTTGGCCGAAGCCTGGGCCAGATTTTCTCCCTCACGTTTGGCGCGTTCGGAAAAGATCAGACATGCTTCTTGCGCCGCCGACTCGCAAAAATCAGCAAAAGCCGCCGGCTCGTAAATCTCGACCAGCTTTCGCCGTCCGCATTGTTTCAACGCTTCGAGCGAGATTCGTCGCCAGCGTTGCAACCGCTGCTCCGCACGTTCTTCGGCGCGCTTAACGTCGCTATGGTCCGTGACGAGCGGTACGATTCGCGTCACGCCGAGCTCGGTCGTTTTCTGGATCACCCAATCGAACTTGTCGCCTTTGATAAGCGACTGCGCCAGCGTCAGTCGCAACGGCGATTCGACGATGTCGTCGAGCCGCCTCAGCAAATTCAAATCGACTTCATGTTTGGCGACACGCGCGACCTCGCATTCGTATTCGGCGCCTTCTCCGTCGAATACGAATACGCGCGCGCCCGCGTCCAGCCGCAGAACACGCGTCAAATGATGCGCCTCGTCGGCTTCGAGCCTGACGGACGTCTCGGTGAAACTGTATGGGGGGGCGTAAAAACGGTGACGTTGCATCCCGATTACAATATCACATTAAACGCCAGGCCGGATTCGCGTCGCTGAAATCTTCGGGGCGCATTTTTCATCTAAAGCGTTTTCGAGTATTAAGGCAGAAGGAACCACGGATTTGACGGATGGCGGTATTGGGAAGACTGTTAATGACCAACAGACGCCGCCGACGGGTAGAGGAAACGAAGCTCATCATGACCGCACAAGCCGGGCGCCGCGCAGGCGGCTAACCCGGCTTTCCTACGTCCAGGTTGACACGCCATTCCCTTTATCGCAGCGACAAACTGTCACGTCTCGCAATAGGCAGTCTTGTGGAATCAGTGGCTTAGCCGGCGGCGCCCACTTTGCTGAGGTGACTGGCGACATTTTGATATACCTAAGGTTCGTCTACCTACAGTGAAAGGTGGTGGCAGGTCTGAGCGTATTCCTGCCACCTTTTTTTTGCGCGGCAAACAAAAGTTATCAGATATTGCTGAAAGCCGAGGTCGAGAACAACGTTGCGACGAAACTCTCGCTGCTGGCCGTTCACAGAATAGAAGATTGAAGATTTAATCTAAAGATTGTTTCGACGTGGAATGTTTGCGGTATTAGCGGGAATCTTTATCAGCCGATTGGACGCCGGATTCGCATTTGACGAAGGTCTCGACGCGCAGATCGGAGCCGTCGGTCGAGATGGTGATCGCGCCGCATTCACTGGTCCGCCAGACGCGGGCGCCGGTCGTTTGCAACCGCGCCAGCGCCTCTGGATGCGGATGCCCGAAGGGGCTGGGGTTCGCGACTGAAATAACCGCGTGC
>DASUFM010000835.1:0-2616 GCA_036274535.1 Blastocatellia bacterium | reverse complement strand
CAGTTTGCCGCTGACCAGGACAAACAGCAGGAGCACGTCGGCCACGATCGTCGGACAGCCTGAACCTACAGACGGCGCGCCGCGGACGGCCTTTTACCGCGTCATCAGCCCCGGGTATTTCGCCGCGATGGGCATCCCACTGTTGAAGGGCAGAGCGTTCAACGAACGGGACACTTTGAATTCTCCCCCGGTCATTATCGTCAATGAAACATTTGCGCGACGGTTTCTTCAGGACGTCGATCCTCTGGGACAGAAGATCATTCCCGGCATTGCTACTGATGTTAATCCCAGAAGGCCGCGAGAGATCGTGGCCGTGGCGCCTGATGTGCGGCATGAAGGCCTGCTGGCCGAACCCGAGCCGGAAATGTACATCTCATACGCGCAGGATCCCCCGTACGAGGCGTCGCTGGTTATGCGGACTATCGGCGCGCCGGAGAAGATGGCGGCTGCGGCGCAAAACGCGGTCCGTGAAACTCGAAACGACGTGTCGCTCACGCAAATCAGAAGCCTGCGCCAGATTCTGTGGGAACTGGTTACGAAGCCCAGATTCGGCCTGGTCCTGCTCGGCAGTTTCGCGACAGTGGCTCTGGTTCTCGCCGCCGTGGGAATTTACGGCGTGATGTCATACACAGTCGCGCAAACAACGCGCGAGATAGGCATCCGTATGGCGCTCGGCGCGCAAACGCGCGACGTGATGAGGCCCGTCATACTGCAGGGCATAAGATGGACGACTCTCGGCGTCGCAATCGGCCTGGCGGGCGCTTTCGGACTGACGCGATTGATGAAAAGCTTCCTGGTCGGCGTGAGCGCCACTGATGCCACGACGTTTGTAAGCGTGGCTTTGCTGCTGGCTGTCGTGGCGCTTGTCGCTTGCTGGATTCCGGCGCGGCGCGCGACGAAGGTTGATCCGATGATCGCGCTGCGAACTGAATGACGCGATTACCCCGCGCCTTGTCGCGGGACTACAATTAGGTTGTGGCGGAGAACGACACTTTCAAAAAACTATGATTACCGCAACGTCGAATTATTACCCTGTCGTTTCGCAACTCCCTGAAGGCGCAGTAGTGATCTTTCAGGGCGTCACCTGGAAAGAGTATGAAGAACTGCTCGATCAGGTGGGTGAAGCCAGCGGGTTGCGTATCAGCTACAACGACGGGACTTTGAAAGTTATGTCGATCTCGGTCGAACACGAAACCTGCGTTCGTTTCATTGAAGCTCTGATAGGCGCTATCAGAATTGCGCTCCGTATCGACATCAGATTTACGGGCTCCGCGACTATGCGAAAGCGGAGGAAGAAGAAAGGCAACGAGCCGGACGCCAGTTTCTATGTGCAAACGGCCTCGGAGATCGGGAACCGGCTAGACCTGGATTTCGAAGTTGACTCGCCGCCGGATATTGCTGTCGAAGTGGACATCCATCACGATTCGATGGATAAAGATTCGATCTACGCAGCGCTCGGCGTGCCCGAAATCTGGCGTTATGACGGATGGACTGCAAGCATCCGGCGCCTGCAAGGCAATAACTACGTCGAAGCCGAAACCAGCCTGGCGTTGCCGATGATCACTCCCGCCATCCTGACCGAATATCTGACGCGCCTGCGTGAAGAAGGTGAATTTGCAGCCATCATTGCTTTCGATAGATGGCTGCAAACTCTTCAAAAATAGCTTCGTCATTCATGGCGGAGCGCATCCATCGGATCGACTTTCGTCGCCCGCCGCGCAGGCAGGTAACAGGCCGCGAGCGCGACAGCGACTAATGCAAGAGCGATAGCGGTCATCGCAGCCGGATCGCGCGTCGGCAGAGTCGGGATCGCCCAGGCGAGGAATCGCGCGACGGCGTAAGCGCCGCCGAGGCCCAGCAAGGAGCCCAGCAAAATCAGGCGCGCCCCCTTGCCCAACACCAATCGAAGCACATCCAGCGTTCGCGCGCCGAGCGCCATGCGGATTCCGATTTCGCCCGTGCGTTGAACGACTGAGTACGAGATCACGCCATATATTCCGATCGCCGCCAACACGAGTCCGAGCGCGGCGAAAGCGCCAAGCAGATAGCCGAGCAGCGAGACGCTTCCCATCCCCCGGTCCACCAGAGCGCGCGCGGACAGGATCTGATTCGCCGGCACATCCGGATCGAGTTCCGCGACGGCGCCGCGTACGGCGCTCGTCAGCGCTTCCGGAGTTATGGATGAGCGCAAAAAGACGTTCACGCCGTTTCCGACGTTTTGCGCCATCGGGTAAAAAGCCTGGAGGCGAGTGTAAGGCTCGCTCAAAGTTCCGGGTGAGCCGACTTCGTTTACCACGCCGACGATTTCCGTCCAGTTTCGATTATTGGGATCCGTGTCGCCGATGCGTTTGCCGATCGGGCTTTCGTTCGGCCAGAAGCGTCGCGCCATGGTTTCGTTGATGATGACGACTTTCGCGTTGCCGGTGAAGTCGGCGGCGTTGAATGCGCGGCCGGAGAGCAGGCGGATTCCCAGAGTGTCGAAATATCGCAAGCTTACCTGCTCCATCAAACATTCAGGAAACTGGCCGGCCGGGGGATCCGGACGGCCTTCGACGGTCCTGGGGCCGCTGCTGGAATAACCCCAGACCGGTTGCGAGTTGGCGAGCGCGACCCGTT
>DASUFM010000834.1:0-3375 GCA_036274535.1 Blastocatellia bacterium | reverse complement strand
TTTGTCTGCCATATTTCCAGTGGTTGGTGGTTGGTGATCGGTGGTTGGTGGTTGGCTTTTTGTTCCTCAACCAACCGCCAATCACCAACCACCAACCACCGTCTCTACATCTTCTTCGCCGCTTCGACCACTTCGTCAATTCCTCCCTTGAGGAAGAAGGCCTGTTCGGGGATGTCGTCGTGTTTGCCGTCCACGATTTCGCGGAAGCCGCGGATGGTCTCTTCGAGCGGCACCAGTTTGCCTTCAAGGCCGGTGAATTGCGCCGCCACGAAGAACGGCTGTGAGAGGAAGCGCTGGATCTTGCGCGCGCGCGCCACGGTCAGCTTGTCTTCTTCTGACAATTCGTCGATGCCGAGAATGGCGATGATGTCCTGCAGGTCTTTGTAGCGTTGCAGAATTCGTTTCACGTCCTGGGCCGTGTTGTAGTGTTCGTCGCCCACGATGCGCGGGTCGAGGATGCGCGAGGTCGAATCCAGCGGGTCGACCGCCGGATAAATTCCGAGTTCGGCGATCTGCCGCGACAACACCGTCGTGGCGTCGAGGTGCGCGAAGGTGGTGGCCGGCGCCGGGTCGGTCAGGTCGTCCGCCGGAACGTAAATCGCCTGCACAGACGTGATCGAGCCGCGTTTGGTCGAAGTGATGCGCTCCTGCAACTCGCCCATCTCGGTGGCCAGGTTCGGCTGATAGCCCACCGCCGAAGGCATTCGGCCGAGCAGCGCCGACACTTCGGACCCCGCCTGCGTGAAGCGGAAGATGTTGTCCACGAAAAGCAGCACGTCCTGTCCCTGGTCGCGGAAGTATTCGGCGACGGTCAATCCGGACAGCGCCACGCGCAGCCTCGCCCCGGGCGGTTCGGTCATCTGGCCGTAAACCAGCGCCACTTTCGACTTCGACATGTCTTCGTCGTTGATGACGCCCGATTCGCGCATTTCCATCCACAGATCGTTGCCTTCGCGGGTGCGCTCGCCGACGCCGGCGAAAACCGAGAATCCGCCGTGCGCCTTGGCGATATTGTTGATCAGCTCCATGATGGTAACGGTCTTGCCGACGCCCGCGCCGCCGAACAGCCCGATCTTTCCGCCCTTCAAAAACGGCTGGATCAGGTCAATGACCTTGATGCCCGTGTGGAGCATTTCCATCTCGGTGGATTGATCCTCGAAGGACGGCGCGTGGCGGTGAATCGGATATCGCGACGTGGCGTGGACAGGGCCGCGCTCGTCCACAGGCTCGCCGATGACGTTGATGATGCGGCCCAGCGTGCCATTGCCCACGGGCACCGTGATCGGGCCTCCGGTGTCAATCGCCTTCATCCCGCGGATCATCCCGTCGGTCGGGAGCATCGACACAGTTCGCACGCGGCCTTCGCCCAGGTGCTGTTGGACTTCACATATGACGTCGATCGGCTGTGGCACGTCGAAACCTTCGCTGGTGACGCGCAAAGCCTGATAAATCGGAGGCAGGTTGGAATCTGAAAACTCTACGTCCACGACCGGCCCGATGATCTGCACCACCTTGCCGGCATTACCCGCGCCGTTGGCGCCGTTCGTAGTAGCCATATAATCTTTTTTTCTCCTTGTGGTATCCTATTCGCGCTTTCGCTCACGATGGTTCGCCTTAGCCGGGGCCACCTATCACAAATCACGCGCAAGACTTTTTCCGCAGGACATAGGCTTCGGATTTGGCTGATTTTATATAAGATTATTGCCAGCTTGAAGCTTCGATCCCGCGACATAGCTCTACACCAGGGTCGCGCCAGTGTCAGGGCCCGTGTCAGAGATGGATTTTTGTCCGCCCAGCTAAAGAAACGAAGTTTAACATGCGGCGCGCGATTTGGCCAAACACCAAAGCCGCGCGTGACCCGCCAGACCTAGAGGACCGCCCATGAAATTGCTGCTTATTGCGCCGGAAGGACTGCTGGTAAAAGGATTCAAAGGCGCCAAACACGCTCATCACCTCAACCTGGCCCTGATAGCCGCCCTGGCCACACCTTATTTCAAGGAAATTAAGATCATTGAAGAAGGATTCGAGACGCTGGACCTCAATGAATCGGCCGACCTGGTCGGAATCACCATGATGACCTGCCAGGCCGAGCGCGGCTATTTTCTGGCCGACCATTACCGCAAGCGGGGCATCCGGACAATCTGCGGCGGCAGCCACGCGACTTTCCTGCCGCAGGAATGCGCGGAACATTTCGACGCCGTGGTGATTAACGAAGCCGAATCGGTCTGGGATGAACTCATGGCCGATTTCATGGCCGACAGACTCAAGCCTGTCTATCGCTCCGATCGCCTGATAGACCTCAAAGACATGCCCATGCCTCGCAAGGAGCTTTTCCGCAATAACTGGAAGGGCACGGTAAGCGACGTCATACAGGCCGTCCGGGGCTGTCCGCTGGGCTGCGAGTTCTGCACCGTCACGCAAATGTACGGCAGGAAATTCCGCGCCCGCCCGGTCGAGCGCATCGTGGAAGAGATCAAACGCTTCAAGTCCAAACGCCTCTTCTTCGTTGACGACAACATCGTCCTCTCCTCGTCGTACGCCTACGAGTTGTTCGAAGCCCTGGTCCCGCTCAAGATCAAGTGGGGCAGCCAGGCGTCCATGGAGTTGATCTGCCGCGATGACAAATTGCTGGATCTGGCCGTGCGATCGGGCTGCGCCAGCCTCTTCATAGGCATAGAGACCATGGATCAGGAAACCCTGAACGCTGCTCATAAAAGTTTCAACAAAGTCAGCAGGTACGATGAGAACATCCGCAAGCTGCGTCGCGCCGGCGTCAACGTGGTCGGCTCATTTATTTTCGGATTCGAAAATGACAAAGCAGACTGCTTCGACAAGGTTCTGGACTTCGCGGTCGGGAACCGCCTTTCGATGGTCAACTGCGGCATCCTGACGCCATTCCCCGGCTCGGTCTCCTATGAAAAAGCGGTCAGAGACAACAAAATTACTGATTTTCGCTGGGGGCAGTACACGGGCACAAACCTGGTCTGGCGACATCCCAATATGAGCAAAGAAGAGGCCGAAGCCGGCTACGACCGCTTTCGCCGGCGGTTCTATACATGGCCATCTATCGCCAGGCGCTTCTGGGCCAACCGATCCCATCCACTTTACTACCTTAGCATGAACCTGCACCTGTGGTGGCTCTACCACATACAGCCACGGCAACCGGTGCGATGCCTGCCGCCACTTAGCGCGTAACCTGTCATTACCCGCATTTGATACGTTTTTAGCTTGCGGAGCAGGCGGCGGAATATCATTATCACAGAGCTATTGAGGTTCAGAAAGAAAGTTTACAAATCGGGTTGATTGACAATGCCATTCCATTCACCGCGGAGGCGCGGAGAACGCAGAGGGAGCGCGGAGTCACTCTGCGCAGGC
>DASUFM010000833.1:0-7341 GCA_036274535.1 Blastocatellia bacterium | reverse complement strand
CCCGAGCCAGTCGCGGAAGAGATTCCCGGCGCTCCGCCGCGTCTACAATCCATCCTTGACCGCGCGCTCGCCAAGAAGCCTCGCGATCGGTTCGGGACCATGGCCGAAATGCGCGACGAATTGAGGGGCCTGATGCGCGAGATATTGCAGGATACGGGCGTCGAATCCATAAGCTTCGGGGGCGTCGCCCCTGTCCAGATCGCGCCCCGAAGCGCGCGCAGTTCATGGCGATTGAGCGGGACTCTCGGCAGAGTCTTCGGCAGCCGGGTTTTCAACAAGCTTCGCAACAGCCAGACGCCCGGCAGGGATTCCGGGGCAACATCCAATTCGGCGTCCGGCCGATCGGACTCCTCGCGCCCCGCAATTTCATACCAGGGCCAGTCGGGCCTGCCTCGGAGCTGGGGAGGAGAAAACAAACAGGCCATCGCCGTGCTGCCGTTCAAAAATCTTTCGGGCAATGCGGAAGACAATTTCTACGAATTTTCGCTGGCTGACGGCATCATCGCCGAGCTGGCGCATCTGCGTTCGCTGGTAGTGCGGCCGTCGCAATATATCGCTCAGTACGCCGGGCAGAAAAATGTCGATCCGCGCCAGGTCGGCGAAGACCTGGCGGCGCCCGTCGTCCTGACCGGCAGTTTCATCAAAACGCCCAGCCGTTTTCGCGTCACCGCCCAACTGATCAAAACCGCCACCGGCGAGATTATCTGGAGCGAGAAGATAGATTCGGACGCGCGTGACCTGATCTCGCTGCAGGACACCATCGCCGAGCATGTCATTTCGGGATTGAAGCTGAAACTGACCGAAGAGGAGCAGGAGAAGATCGAAAGGCCGCTCACGACAAGTCCCGAAGCCTATGAATTCTACCTGCGCGGGCGCGACCTGTTGTTTCAGTACATGTCGCACACCTTCGACGACAGCGATCTGGACGTGGCGATCAAGATGTTTCAGGAAGCGATCAGGCTCGATCCCGGCTTCGCGCGCGCTCATTACGGGCTCGGCCGATGCTACGTGCATCACGCTCAGGGGTACGGCGGGAGCGAGTATTTCGATCTGGCCGAAAAGTCCCTGCTGCGCGCGCTGGAATTGAACGAAGGCCTGGCGGGGGCCCGGCTGCAGATGGTTTATGTCTATCTGCATCGCGGCGAGAAAGAGAAGGCCCTGGCGACGCTGGCCGAAGCGCGCCGGGACGCGCCGAACGACCCGACCGTCTTCATCATCGCCGGAATGCTCTATCGCCTGAACGGCCTTTACGACAAGGCGCTCAGACAATATGACAAGCTGCTCGAACTCAACCCGAACGACATTGTCATCGCCGGTTACAATCGCGGGCGGATTTTCACCTACCGCCATGAATACGACCAGGCCATCGCCGAACTCGAAAAAGGCCGCGCCGTCGAACCGGACCACCCATTGATCAAAACTTTCCTGGCGCTGATCTATTTCAACCAGGGGCGCGTCGAAGAATGCCGGAAGCTGGCCGAGGAAACGATCGAACAACACCCGAATTTCGACCCCCTGCAAATCGTCCTGGGCTGGTGTCACAGCGCGCGCGGAGAACACGACCGCGCGTTAAGCGTGATCACCGATCATGTCAAACAGATCGCCGCCGCCGATCATGACGTGGCGTTCTGGCTGGCGTCGCTTTACGCCATGGAAAACAAGCGCGACGAGGCTGTGAAATGGATCAGAACCGCGATTCAACTCGGCAACGAAAACTATCCGCTCTTCGCCGACAACCTCCGACTGGACAACCTGCGCTGCGACCTGCGATTCATCGATCTGCTGAATGAGCTGAAGAGAAAATGGGAGGAAAGGAGATAGACCGCAGAGAGACAGAGAGACAGAGAGACAGAGAGACAGAGAGACAGAGAGCTTAAAAGAGGAGGGCCGCAACCTCAATGCAGAAATAAAAGGAGATTCACTATGAAAGACGACAAGAGCGGCAAGAGTGCTGAAAGAAAGAATATAATTCGGCGGCACACGGATTTGGAGGTTTATCAAAGGGCGTTCGCCGTTGCGATGCGAATATTTGAGCTGACCAGGAACTTTCCTAAAGAAGAGAGATATTCGCTGACAGACCAGATCCGACGATCTTCCCGTTCAGTCTGCGCCAATGTAGGCGAGGCATATGATCACACATCCTGAAGAATGGTGCTTTAGGTCATGAATATCTTTCCATCTCTCTGTCTCTCTGTCCCTCCGTCCCTCCGTCCCTCCGTCCCTCCGTCTCAGAACGGAGGTAAGTCATGACCACCCTGGAAGAGTTGCGAGATCGGATCAACCTTCGCCTCGAGGAGAGTTTTGTCGGCATCAGCGAGCAGGTGGCGGATCTGCCGCCCGAAGATCTGGTCGATTTGCTCAACCAGTTGAAGCTGATCGAGGCCTCGACGGTGGTAATGATGCTGCCGGCGGCGCGCGTTATCGAATTATTCGATCAGCCTACGATGACGCGGCGCGGCGCGATCCTGGAAAAGCTGGACCCGTCGCGGGCCGCCCAGGTCATTGAGGGGCTTTCGGCGGACGAGCGAACGGACATCATTCAGCAAATGGGATTGACCGAGCGCCGGCGCGTGCTCTCCCGGGTCGGCGAAGAAACCAAGGCCGAACTCGAGCATCTGCTGCAATATCCCGAGCACACCGCTGGCGGCATCATGACCACGGAGTTCGTCCGGCTCGATCCGCAAATGAATGTGAGCGACGCGCTCAAACACATCCGCTCGGTCGCGCGCGAAAAGGAGTCGATCTACGCATGCTACGTGCTCGAGCCGGAAACGGAACGTTTACTGGGGGCGGTCAGTTTGCGCGACCTGGTAATGGCTGAAATGAATCAGCCGATCACCGAAGTAATGCGCCGCAAACCGGTGAGCGTAAATACCGGCGACGATCAGGAAACGGTCGCCAACAAGATCGCCAAGTACAACCTGCTCGCCGTTCCGGTGCTGAAAGAAAACGGCGGCGTCGCCGGCTTCGTCACCGTTGACGACGTGATCGACGTGCTGATTGAAGAGCAGACCGAAGACATACTGCGAATGGCGGCGGTCGAACCAGACGCGCTCGACCGGCCCTATTTTGATAACTCGATCTTCCACGTCGTGCGGAAGCGCATAGGGTGGCTGCTGCTCCTGTTCGTGGCCTCGACTTTGTCGAGCAAGGTGTTGCACAGTTTTGAAGACGAGTTGAAAGCTGTGGTCGCGCTCACATTCTTCATGACATTGCTGACCGGCACCGGCGGCAACGCCGGCGCGCAGACGGTGATGACCATCATCCGCAGTCTCTCGCTCGGTGAGATCGGCGTCAAAAACGCCTGGCGCGTGGCGCTGCGCGAGGCGACGACAGGACTGATGGTAGGCTTGATGCTGGGGGTAGTGGCGTTCGCTCAGGCGTTCTGGGTTACGCGGGATGTCAAACTGGCGATCACCGTCGCCGTCACCGTCTGCGCGATCTGCATCTGGTCGACCACGGTCGGTTCGATCATCCCGATCGCCGCGTATCGCGTCGGCGTCGACCCGGCGGTCCTTTCGACGCCGCTGATCACCACGCTGGTCGACGCCACCGGCCTGCTGATCTATTTATCGATCGCGAAATTGATCCTGGATCAAATCTGAAAAACATCCACGAAGTCACACAAAGAGACACTAAGATTTTTTCTTTTTCTTAGCGCCTCTTTGTGTGACTTCGTGGATGTTTTTTACGAACGGCGAAATCGGGATCCGAATTTGCGCTCGATTGCGCTGGTCAATTGAGTAAGCTCGTCCACTTTCAACAGCCGCGCGGCCAGACAAAAAATCACCAGGCCGACCGCGATCGAGGCCCCCACATTGATCAATCTAGGGAACAGACTGGCCATGCCCAAATGATTTTCGATCTGGCGACTGACGATCCAACAGACCGCGCCCATCGCCGCCGAAGCCAGAGTGACTTTGGAGAAAGTGGAGAGAAGTTTGGGGCCTTCGATTCCGTTTAGCTTTCGGCGCATGAAGAAAAAGAGGAATGCGAAGTTGACTATGGAAACGGCGGAAATCGAGAGCGCCAGCCCGCGATGGCCCTTATTCATGTAATCGACTGTGATTTTCGACACGGCGTAATTGATGACGATCGAGAGCAGACTGGCTATCATCGGGATTCGCGTGTCGCGGAGCGCATAAAACGACGGCGCCAGCACGCGCACGATCGATAAGGCCGCCAATCCGATCGCGTAGTAGGCGAGCGCAATAGCCGTCTGATCGGTGTCGTACGCCACGAATCGCCCGTATTGATAGAGGAGCGCGACAATCGGGCGGCTGAGAATGATCAGTCCGACCGCAGAGGGGATTGTCAACAGGAGCGTCAGCCGGATCGAGCTTGCGAGGGTCCGGCGGAACTCCTCCAGGTTTTCCATCGCCGCCGCGCGAGCTGTGACGGGCAATGTGGCGGTCGAGATGGCCACGCCGAAAATTCCAATCGGCAGATAGAGCAAGCGTTGCGCGTTGTTCAGCCATACCACCGCGCCTTCGGCGGCAAGGCCAGTGGCGAAAGCCATGCTGACCGCGAAGTTCACCTGCAGCGCAGCCGAGCCGATGATCGCGGGCGCCATCATTCGCATCACCTGCCTCACTCCCGCGTCCCGGAAACTGACGATCGGGCGCCAGCGATAACCGACCGCGCGAAGGCTGGGGACCTGAATCAGCCACTGCAGCATCCCGCCGATCAGGGTCCCGGCGGCCATCCCGATGATCGCGGTAGCCGCTCCCATATCGTCTCTCGCGAGTCGCTGGTGGTTGAAGAACGAGAGAGCGGTGTTGGTGATGTATTCGGGGGCCAGCAGGTAAGCGCACGCCAACCCGCCCACAATCGAACCGACGTTGAACATCGTCGAAGCCGATGCGGGAATACCAAAGCGCCCCTTGGTGTTGAGCACTCCCATCGCCACGGCCGCAAGCGAAACCATCAACAGAAAAGGAAAAAGAATGCGCGTCATCCTGACGGCCAGTTCGGTCATCAGTTGCGCCCTGGCCGGTTCGATCTTAGCGTCGCGTATCAAAAGCGCCACGATCTCGGGCGAGAAGATCATCCCGAGCACGGCGATCACCGAGAGCACGATAATCAGGCCATTGTTCACCAGATTGGCCAGCCGCCACGCCTCGCGTTCGCCCTGTTTGGTGAGAGTTTGCGAAAAGGTCGCGACGAAGGCCGCTGACAGCGCCCCTTCGGCGAAAAGATCCCGCAGAAGATTCGGAATGCGGAATGCGATCAGAAAAGCCGCGTTGGCGAAAGTCGCGCCGAAGAACGAAGAGAAGACCTGTTCGCGGACCAGTCCGAGAATGCGGCTGCCCATCACCGCGGCGCTGACGATGCCCGCCGAGCGGGCTACGGATTGGGGTCGCGAAGATGGAGGGTGGAGGATCGAGGATCGAGACTCGGAAGACGCCGTCTTATCCGCGTCGGCGGGCGCCTTGGACTGTGGTTCATTCTTTTCGCTATCACTCATCATTTGTAATTCCCCAGCGATCCTCGATCCTCCATCCTCGGTTTCACCGGTTCGCCTCGATCAGCATAAACATTATCGCTTTCTGAGTATGCAGGCGGTTCTCAGCCTGATCGTAGACAATAGAGCTTTTGCCATCGATCACGTCCGCGTCAACTTCATCGCCGCGATGGGCGGGCAGGCAGTGCATAAAGAAAGCGTCCTTCTGCGCGACCTTCATCAGCTTTTTAGTGACGCGGAATGGGGAGAAGATTTCGCGGCGGCGTTCGGTTTCGGCCTCGAACCCCATCGAGGCCCAGACGTCCGTGTAAACGGCCTGCGCGTCTTTGACGGCGTCGAACGGGTCATCCAGGACCTCGATTCTCGCGCCCGTTTTGCGCGCGTCTTTGCGCGCATCTTTTAAAACGCCGGCGTCAGGTTCGTAGCCTTTCGGGCAGCCGACCGTGATGCGGGCGCCCAGCTTGGCCGCGGCGAAGATAAGCGAATGGCAGGTGTTGTTTCCGTCGCCGATATACGCGATGTGAAATCCTCTGAGGTCGAGGCCGACCTTCTCGGTCAGCGTAAAATAATCGGTCAGCCCCTGGCAGGGATGTGAAAATTCCGAGAGTCCGTTGATCACCGGCGCCGACGAATGAGCCGCCAGCTCGACCACGGTCTCGTGGCTGTAGGTGCGCGCGACAATGGCGTCTACCCAGCGCTCCAGATTGAGCGCCATGTCTTTCACGGATTCGCGCTCGCCGAGCCTCACGTTCTGATGGTCCAGGTAGACGCACGAAGCCCCCATCTGCGTCGCGCCAAGATCGAAAGTTACGCGCGTGCGCAAGCTGGGTTTTTCGAAGATCAGCGCGACGCTGCGTCCGGCCAATGCGCCGCTATAATCCAGCGGATTCGCTTTGATGTCGGCCGCCGTTGTGAAAATTTTCTGGATTTCCGTCGTTGTCAGGTCATTAATAGAGATCAGGTCTTTAAGGGCCAAATTTCACTCCTTGCAGGCGAGCGGCAGGCGCTCAATCAAGCTTTTTCCAAATCGTTATTTCTACCGGCCTGGCGAATATCTCGGCGCAGTTCTGTCTGAAGGCTTGAATATGCGCCGACCTGGCATGCTGGTCCAATCCCGCCATGCTCGTCCAATTTTCGTAGGCTACGAAATGAGTGGGGTCTTTGGCCGATTGATGAAAATCGTAATTAAGGCAGGCCGATTCAGCTCTGGTGGCGGCGATGACTTTATCAAGCTCCGCCTTGAAAGCCTCTTCCGTCCCGGGTTTGATCTCAATGTAGGCGATCACGGTGACTTGTTCTTCGCTCATTGACGCTTTGGTGGATTCCCTTTCCGAGTGGTATTTTGAAACGAAAGCCGTGATTATAGGGAAGCAGCGCCCGGCTTTCCAGAGCCCTTGGTTGAATAGGACAGATAAGACAGATGGGACAGATAGGCCTTGTCTGTCCTATCTGTCTTATCTGTCCTATTTGTCCTATTCTCGAGGAGACCCGCTATGAATGAAAAACAAACTTTTAATCTGACCGTGAACGGCGAGCGGCGCCAGGTGGTCGCCTCGCCACAAACGATGTTGATGGATGCGCTCCGCGACCAACTGCGGCTGACGGGAACGAAAGACGGCTGCGCGGCGGGCCATTGCGGCAGCTGCATGGCGCTCATAAACGGCGAGCCCGTGCGCTCCTGCATCGTGCCGATGAAGCGCGTGGACGGCGCTGAAATCGTCACCATTGAAGGCGTGGCCGCGCGCGACGGCGCGCTCCATCCGGTTCAACAGGCTTATATCGACCAGGGGGCGACGCAGTGCGGTTTTTGCACGCCGGGTTTCATCATGTCGACCATCGCGCTGCTCGAAAAGAACCCCAATCCCTCACTCAAAGAG
>DASUFM010000832.1:0-5663 GCA_036274535.1 Blastocatellia bacterium | reverse complement strand
AAGAAGGTCTGCCTTGTCATAGTCGAAGAAGATCGACTTGGCGATTGCGCGGAACTGGTCGGCGGCAGGCGGCTCCACCGGCTTGGGCGGCTCGGGGGTGGGAGTCGGCGGCGGAGGCGGTTCGGTTACGGTTACGCGAGCGCTGGCGCTGGCGGAACCGCCGTCGCCCACGGCCGTCGCGGTGTAAGTAGTCGATGCGCGCGGGCTGATTTCGCGCTCGCCGGAACCAGGCACTTCGCCGAGTCCGGTGATGGTCACGATCTGCGCGTTTTCCGTGGACCAGCGCAGAGTAGTGGTCTGGCCGAGATCGAGCGCCGATTTATCAGCCGACAAACTGACCTTCGGCTGCGGCGGCTTGACGACGGTAACCGTAACCGTGGCGCTGTCGCGGGCGGTCTTCTTGCCGCGTTTGGCGACGATCTCGAATTTGGTCGTGTCTTTCGGAGACACGCTCTTGCCGCCGATCTTTTCGACCTTCTCGCCATTGAGCAGGATCTCCTTGGCGTCTTTGGTCTCCCATTTGACGGTGACGGCTTCGCCGGCCGTGATGTCGTTTCGCGAAACAGTGAGTTTGGCCGTTGGCGACGCGCAAGCGCCGAACAAAGCGGCCATCAAGACCATAACAAGGCCTGAGATTGAGTGCTTGAATTTACGGGTCATATATCCGCCTTTCTTGATATTGGTGTGAGGTCATTCAAGATAAAAAAACGACTCCGTCAGTTATCGGGCCCCGGTTATCTGGCCCATGACGGAGCGCGGCCGCCGCCGCGCGTCAACTGCCGCGGTTCGCTGCCGTCGACGTGCATCGCCCAGATCTCCCAGCGACCGGAGCGATTGGATTGAAACGCGATGTGACGGCTGTCAGGCGACCAGGCAGGATTTTCGTTCCGGCCTTCGCGGGTGAGCTTCAAGGTTTGCCCGGAGGCCACATCAGCGACGTAAATATTGTAAGACCCGTCGCCGTCCCAGGCGAACGCCAGGTAACGGCCGTCGGGCGACCATGCGGGCGAATCCATATGCCCGCCCATGCTGAGCAATGGGCGTTCGTTGGAACCGTCCGCGCTCATCACATAAATCCGCGGCGAGCCGCCGCGGTCCGAAATGAACGCGATCTCGCGTCCGGTTTTCGGATTCCATCTCGGCGAGATATTTACCGCATTTCGCGTGCTCGTCAATCTTTTTGCGTTCGATCCGTCGCCGTTCGCGATATAAAGCTCCATCGCGCTGCCGTCCTTGCTCGAAGAGAACGCGATCCGTCCGTCAGGACCGATAGAGGGCGAAGTCGTCGTGCCTTTGAACCGGGTCGAACCGATGATTAACCCGTCCTCGCCGCGAACCACGATATTCGGATGGCCGTCCCGGTAAGAAACATAGGCCAGCCGCTTGCCGTCGGGAGAAAGAGATGGAAAGAGCGCGATCGAACCGTCGCGCGTGAAGGCCTTCGAGCCATAACCGTCGTAATCCATTTTGTAGATTTCGCGGTTGGCGACGTAGGCGATTTTGGATTGGGCGATGCCTTCCTGCCCGGTCAGAAGCCTGACGATCTGGTCGGCGAACTGATGGGCCATCTCACGCGGCTCGCCGTTCATCGCGGCGGATAGCAACTGCTGCTGCGTTTTGACATCGTAAAGGAAGCCCTGCGCGGTGTTCGGGCCGGTCAAATTGCCGAAAGCCACGTAATCGCTCTTGACCGGATCATTCGCCCACTCTTCATATTTCAGAGTGGCCGGGTCGGCGAGCAGCGTCTTCGGGTAAAGGCTCTTGCCGACCAGATTGGCGACGCCGGCGAATTTCAGGTCGTTCCAGAGCGTTTCATTATAAGTTCCGAGCGCGGCGTCCAGACCGCCCGCGCGCGGTTGAAAATCAGCCACGGCCATCGATGGGCCGGCGCCGGGCGTGACGATGATCGTGCCGAGCTGCTTTTTCAAATCGTCCTGCGCTTCCTGGGGCTGTGCGGGCTGTGCGGGCTGCGCCGCCTGTGGGCGCCGCGCGCGCGCCTCGGGTAAGAAAATCAGCGCCGAGCTGAAGATTGTGATTATAAATGCAATCAGGATAGCTCTTCTCATGCGTTCTCCAAAAGGGGCGGGTATCACTTCACGGGTGGGGGCTCTGTATTTACTTCAGATTTTCATATTTCATATTTCATGTGCGATATGAAATATGAAATATGAGATCAGAATTTTCGCCTCCGCGCCTGGCTACCTCCTGCAGCGACGACGGCTTCATTTGTAGTGAATTTCGGGGCTTATTTCAATCTCAAAATTACTTCGGATACTTGAACCAGACTTCGGCGACGGCCTCTTGCGCGCCCATCAGAAATCCGTTCGGGAACGGCGGCAACCCCTGCGCGTTCGCGGCGATCACCGCGCGCTCGACCGCATTGTTGATCAGGCCGTTCGCGCTGCGTTGTTTGAAATGATTCGGCGCGACCCGGCCGTTCACCACCGAAAGAATTCGCCCGTCGCGCGCAATGTGAAGCTGAACGATGACGAACTGCGACCCGCTCACGTCGTAGGTCGTGGGCGGATTATAGTTGCGGCCCAGAATCCCCTGGATGATCTTTCCATACGCCGAACCGCCCGGCACTCCGGTAGTATTCCCCGCAAGAGTGGCTCCGGAACCAACGCCGACCCCCTGGGTCAATGACGGCACAGGCGAGCCTCCGGTGCGCCCGACTTCGACACTGGTATTCGTCGTCCCGCCTCGCAACGGATCCTTTGACACAAACTGCGGACTCTGGACGGTCGGGCGGTCGGTGGTCAAGCTGTCTTTCGGTTTCGGAGTCGGGCTTTCCGACGGCAAAATTTCCGCGTTCGGGTCGGGCTTCGGCGTATCGGTCGAGACATCCACGTTGTTGGCGGTGTTCGCTTCATCGCCGGCGGTCGAGACCGGCTTGAATGGAGTGAAACCGAGCGTCTTTCCGTCGACAGTCCCGACTTCCATCATGGCATCGCCGTTCCCCTCGCCCTGGCCGGCCGCGATGATATTGACGGTGATCGGCCTGTTGAAGTACCACGCGCATGCGCCAAGCAACACTACATGCATCACGACGGAAAGCGCCGATACGGAGAACCAGTTTTTTTCCGTTTCATGCTTCAAATCAGATCACCCAAAGTCAGGAACGGTAGAGACGCAGGTTTTTGCGCCTCAGCCACAACCAGTCCGTGACGTGAGATGCGATTTACAGTAGAGACGCAAGATTTTGCGTCTCTACCGCTTACTTTTTCGTCGGCGCCGGTTCGGTCACGAGACTGACCTGGGCCTCAGCGCGTTTGGCCTGATCCAGCA
Source organism: Blastocatellia bacterium (assembly GCA_036274535.1). Classification (GTDB taxonomy): domain Bacteria; phylum Acidobacteriota; class Blastocatellia; order RBC074; family RBC074; genus JAJVID01. The sequence goes on along the minus strand of DASUFM010000832.1, from coordinate 2,375 downwards.
CGTAGGCGACCACGCGGTAGGGAGTTTCACCGTCGCCGCGCAAATAGACGCGGCGATTTTTGGACTGGCCCAGCCGCTCGTTCAAAAGTTTCGACAGATCAGCGACATTGATCGCCTGCCGCTCGTTCTTGCCGCCCAGATAGACCGAGCCCTCTTTGTCCACGGAGATGATCAAAGCGTCCGGCGTGGCCTCATTGGACTTCGCGTTGCGCGTCTTGGGCAGATTGACCTGGATTCCGGTTTGAAGGATCGGCGCGGTGATCATGAAGATCACCAGCAGCACCAGCATCACGTCCACCAGCGGCGTGACGTTGATTTCAGCCAACGCGGTCTGCGTGCGCCCGTTGTTGCGGCCGTTGTTGTTGTTGAACGCCATAACTTTCTATGGCTTCACGTTCGATGAAGTTGAGCAATCGAAGCGTGAAGCTGTCCATCTCAGCCGCCAGAACCTTGATGCGGTTGAGGTAGCGGTTGTAACCGAGGACCGCGGGCACGGCCGCCGCAATGCCGGCCGCCGTCGCGATCAGCGCGTCGGCGATGCCCGGCGCCACGGCCTGGATCGAAGCCGTCGTCGCCTGAGTCAGTCCGTTGAATGAGATGATGATGCCCACGACCGTGCCGAACAACCCGATGAACGGAGCGGCGCTGGCGGTCGAAGCGAGCATCCCCAGGCTCTTCTCCAGCCTGGTCGTCTCGTCTATGGCGGCGCTCTGCATCGCCCGATGAACGGCGTCGAGGTTGAGCCTCGACTGCTTCTGCAGTTCGTCGTTGGCGGCCATGAAAATGGATTTCAGCGGGCTCGCGACGAACGGGGCGGCGTTGGCGTATAACTCGGCCCAGCGCGAACTTTTCTCATAGGCGCGCATGAATTCCGCGCTCTGCTTCTCGGCCCGCCTGGTCGCGCGAGCCTTCAAAAAAATGACTGCCCAGGAAGCGATAGAAAAGAAGAGGAGAATTCCAAGCACCACTTTCGCGATGGGACTGGCCTCTACCAGCAGACCGACAAGAGTGCTGCTCGAATTACCAACCTGATCAGCGGTCTGGGCCGCCGGATCCTGCATTAACCAAAAGGCGGGCACAAATGAACACAACAACTCCGGAACGTTCAAAAGCTTCTATCTCCTTGAGAAGATTGTTCGAGCCAGTCTACGCTGAAGCCTCCTCGAATCACGCTTAGGACGACGACGCCGATCTCGCCTTATGTAAACGCTCGATTTGTAAACGCTCGATGACGGGGGTACGGGAAAATAACCTTTGCTAAGCGCGGGGCTATGCTATCATGCGCGCAACACGTGTTCAAGAAACCCCATTGAATAAATTGGGTTTTCAGGCGTCTTCCTCAGCAAATGAACGCTGGCGAACACTGGCATTCGCCCCAATGAGACAAAAACCTATTCAATTCTTGTAAAGGAGAGTCAACTATGACCCGTTTGATAAAAATTTCGACCGTTCTCGGAATGGTCAGCGGTATTGCTCTCTGCGCCCACAGCGTCATTTCAGCTAACGCGGGCTGCGCCTCCCAGGCCAAGGTGATGAGTGAATACAAGGGCGTCAAACTAGGCATGAAACGCGACGCCGTGAAAGCCGCCATGGGTAATCCGGAGACATCCTCCGACACCATCGACGATTTCAAACTCACCGGCGACGACACCATGACAGTGCATTACGAAAACGGAGAGGTGAAGGCGATTCAACTGGCCTTCCTTAACCCCGAGCACGCTCCCGCCTGGAAGGATGTCGTCGGCGACGCCGAGGTAAGCGAACTTGCGAACGGCGCCAAGACCGCTCGCAAAACAATAGATACTGAACATTTCTGGGTTTCGATCTATCAGACCAAGGACGGATCGAGCACGCGGATTACCATTAGCAGGTAAGAACAAGGAGACAAGGAGACAAGGAGACAAGGAGGTCTTCTCCCCTTCTCCCTGTCTCCCCTTCCCCTTGTCTTCTTTTATCCTCTATTACCTACTTGAATGCGGACCAGCGCGCGCTGGAGTTTCAATTCGGCGCGGTCGAAATCGATGTCTTCGCCTCTGGACGCAAGGCGTTGTTCAGCGCGTTCTTTCGCGCGCTGCGCTCTTTCGACGTCTATTTCTTCCGGCTTTTCAGCCACGTCAGAGAGGACCGAGACGTTATCCGAGGCTATTTCGATGAACCCGCCGCTGACATGCATTCGCCTGTTCTGATTTCCCTGCCGGTAAGAGAGCACGCCGGTCTTCAATTGCGAGATCAGCGGCGTGTGGTCCGGTAAAATGCCCAGTTCCCCGGTGAGGCCGGGCGCGACGACCTCATCGACCTCTTCGCGCAGGACCAGTCTTTCAGGCGTGATTACTTCCAGATTTAGTTTGTCTGCCATATTTCTAGTGATTGGTGGT
>DASUFM010000831.1:0-3219 GCA_036274535.1 Blastocatellia bacterium | reverse complement strand
GTACCAGAAGCGGCTGGTCTTATCAATCCAGACTGCGCGCTCCGGCGCGTTGACAAGGAGTCCCTGAAACTTCTCGCGCAATCCCGCGGCGCGTTCGTAATCGGCGCGCGTTACCTGCGCGTTCGCGAACACGGGGAATAGAAGCAAAAGCCAAAGCATTTGCCGGGAAAAATGTTTGCGCTTCATAGTCTCTCCTTTGACATTGTGGCGCGGGTTGTTAACCCGCGCCGCTTCGGCCGAAAGCGCGAGTAAACAACCCGCGCCACAGATGGGGGCATTTAATTTTCTTTTCGAAAATCATCAGGCGGAACTACAAACGCTTTTTCGTATCTAAAAACGGATCTCGGCCGGCCTCCCGTCAAATGTGATTGAGCGCGTCGCTTTCTCTCCGGCGAGGCGGACTTCGATATTGCGCATGAGCGGGAATGGAAGTTTCTTTTCACGGAACGTTCGCGCGACCCATTTGACCTCTTCAGGACCGCCTAGTGTGCGGTGTAATTGCAAATAGCCGAACGACCAGAGCGGTGGCATCTCCGGCTTCCCGGTCAGCCTGGCGTATTCGGCCATGATCCGCGACGGTTCGCGCGAGCCCACGACGAAGACGTCCAAAGGCAGCGCCCAACCGCTTTCATATGAAATATGATCCTGGCCGCCACTATTAGCGTCCGCCCCGGCATCCCGGCAATCGAAAGGCTCCTATCCGGGATGAATAACCCGTCTCGCCTTTCCTGAGGTAATCGCCGGCGTACCAGATCGTGCAATCGTCGCTCGGATCGATTGCGGTTTGCGTATAGTCTTCCCAGCGCATGGCGTTCTGCGCGGCCTCGCCTTCCGCCAGCGCCGTCTCGCGCAACGTCAACCTGCCGAGCGGGTCATTGGCGCGCCGCGCGGCGAAGCGCTGGCCGGCGAAATTCGGGGTCCCGCCGAACGAATAGCCGACGCCGATATTGCCGAATCGATCAATGGCCGGGCTGGCCATCCAGCGGTAAAAACCGTCGGGCGCATATGTGCCCTGTTGATGCAGGCGTACACTGCGGCCTTTGCCGATTCGAAACTCGTACCAGCGCACTCCGCCGCCGCCGGCCGAAGTGTTGACCGAATGAACGGCGACCAGCGATTCGCGCGCTCCGATTTTTCGATAAACGAGCCGCGCCATGATTTTGTCGCCCTGCGCGTCGAGCCGCCGATCCACGCCAGGCTGCGGCACGCAATTCGTGAGTTGCCCGCCGCACAGGTAATGATAAGGAGCCACGGCGATCTTTTGCGGGCCTGTGATTTTTGTGTTCACAGGATTTTCCCAATCGACGTGGAATTTCCAGGCGAAGATTCCGTCATCCTCGAAGACATTCTTCAATTGCGTCCCGCCCGCCGCCATCATGACGTTCGGCGAGCCCGGCGGCGGCAGAGCTTTGCCGTCAATGTCCGCGTTGTTCAGGAAGTTCACGCCATCGATGATGACGCATTGCTCGCGAGCCGGCTCGCCTTTGAGCATCTTCGCGCGCTCCACTACGCAGGCATGTTTCTGAATCACATGGTCGCCAGTGCTGGTCGGGACGTAATAACCGTCGGGCCAGATCGCCGGGCGCGGATAATCGGGGAAAAGCGGCCTCAAAAATTCATAGCGATAATAAGGGCCGAATGGGTCGGGGCCTGCGCTGATCGCATAGCACATCGAATACGGACCTTGTTGTTGTTGCCCCTGCGCCTGCCCCTGCTGACCACGTGGCGGCGCCGTTTGATCCGGCGGACTCGGCGGAGGGACAAAAAGCGGAACCGCCTGGCCCGGCTGGCCAGGCTGCCCGGCCACGCTCGATTGAGCGTGGCCTCCCGCGCGCGGCGCTTGCGGTTGATCCGCACGGACGGCCCCGCGCCGGAATACAGGCATCACGATCAGCCAACGGTCGGCGAGCTGGTCATAGCGCACGACTGTGTCGCCGTTGTTCGTGGCCTCGCACGCGCCGCCGAAACCTTTAAACACGGTGTTGTTCGGGACCGGGCCGTAAAGGACCTTGCCTGTCGTGTCATATCGTTTGCCCTTCTTCGTGAAAATGGCCATTCGCGTATTGACCGTCTGCATAATGTAGTCCGGTCCGACGGCCAGGCTGTTGTCGGACGGGTTGCGCAGTTGCGCCGATCCCTGCGGCCCTTCAAATCCGACGCCGAGTCCGTCGAAGCTCGCGACGAGTTCGGCGCCCGGCAGAGCGCCTTGCGACCGCTGTTCGACCGCCGCCGCGCCGGGCGGGCTTTTCATCACGGGCGGCGTCGGCGTCGCCGCCGGATTCTGTTGCGCTATGGAAAACTCGGACCGTCGATTTGCGACGCCTTTTGAAAAAAGCGAAGGAGAAGCAAGAATGGCTATAAACGCCCAAAGGAACAGGAAATCCCTTTTTATCACTTTTGCGCTTTTTGCTTTTTTAGTTTCCATCTCGAAACGAGCAGAATGATAGAAGAAGCTTATCTTGAGGTCACAATCTATCTATGCATAGCCGTCTTCCGTTCTTTATCGCTCAATCCCGGTTCAGTCATCAACTTTTCAATATCCGCGATCTCGACCGGAACGAAGGCCGACAGATTCTCGTAACCCGTTTCAGTAATCAGGATCACGTCTTCCAGCCGGATGCCGATATGTTCATCCGGAATCGTCATCGCCGGCTCGATTGTGAAGAGCAGGCCCGGTTCAAGCGTCTGGGCCGGCGATCGCACGTCGTGGACTTCCATTCCGATTGTGTGCCCCAGGCCGTTGGCTTTGCTGGCGCGATAACGTTCAACGAAGCGGGTCGCGGCCCCCCTGTATATCGTAGAGCGTTTCGCCTTTCCATCAATCACCAGGATCGCGCGAGGCTCGACTACGCCCGTCAAATAGAAGAATTGATTGTTCTGGCGCAACGGCTGTTCTCCGGGACGTTCGGTCGCGCCATGGACGACGGCGACGCCGGCCCCGATCTGCGCCATCACCCTGGCCCGGCGAGCGGCGAACTCCTCGGGCGGAAAGACGTCCGTAAAAACAGGTTGAGCGAACAAGCTCGCGGTAAACGTGATAAGTAATGCCGGCAACAGCCATGAATATCTTCGCATATATGATTCTTTCCGCAGCATGCGCAACACGCGACAATGCGTCTTGTATATTCGAAGGATGGCTTGAATCGGCTTAGGCCGCTGAAGCTGAAATAGCTTTGACTGAAGCGACTAAGCCATTCCATCCAATAGCCGAATACGGGG
>DASUFM010000830.1:0-14792 GCA_036274535.1 Blastocatellia bacterium | reverse complement strand
TCGAGCCTCCTTCGCGCATCATCCGCTCGGCCAGGACGCGCGCGGCTTCGACATAGGCCACATCGTTCATCACGTTGAGCGCCTGCAAGGGCGTGTTCGTCCGCGTCTCGCGCACGACGCAGCTTTCTCGCGAGGCGGCGTCGAAGGTCACCATTTCAGGCGGCGCGATGGTGCGCTTCCAATAGGTGTAAAGGCTGCGACGGTAAAGGTTCTCGCCGTGATCCTGGACGTACTGAATTTCCTTGAAGACCATGTCGTTCCAGAGTCCGGCGGGCTGGTATGGCTTTACCGATTCCCCTCCGCGCTTCTCGACCAGCAGGCCCGCGATGAATAGCGCCTGATCTCTGATCACCTCCGCCGCCAGCCGTGACCGCGGGCCGCGCGCCAGCAACCGGTTGTCTGGGTCGCGCTGCGATAACTCCGGAGCGCCCGCCGACGACTGGCGATACGTCGCGCTCATCACAATCAGCTTGAGCAAGGCTTTCACGTTCCAGCCCTCCGTGAACTCGACCGCGAGCCAGTCGAGCAGTTCGGGGTGGGAAGGCGATTCCCCCTGCGCGCCGAAATCCTCGACCGTTTTGACGAGCCCAACGCCGAACAGCATCTGCCAGAAGCGATTGACCGTGACAGGGCTCGTGAGCGGGTGTTCGGGCCGCGTCAGCCATCGCGCCAGCCCCAGCCTGTTATTCGGCGCGCCGGCGGGTAACGGAGGCAGGACGGCCGGCGTCCCGCGCGGAACCTGTTCGCCCGGCGCGTCGTATGCGCCGCGTTTGAGCGTAAACGCCGGGCGCGGCTGCGGCAGTTCCTGCATCACCATCAATGTGGGAAACGAAGCTTCGAGCCGCTCCCGCTTGCGCCGCAATTCCGCGCGATCGCGCCACGTTCGCCGCAATGCGGCCGGCGCGCCCTCTTCAAGGAACGCCCACTGCAATTTCAACTTCTGCGCGGCCGTGCGGCGGGGCGGCGGAACGGCGGCGATCTCGTCGAGCGCGTCCGCGCACGCCAGTACGGCGATCTGCCGATCGTCAAGCAGCGCGTTGTATATCCGCACGTCGTCAATCCGCCCTTTGAAGAGCCATTGATCGCCGCCGCCGGCGCCGATCTTCAATCTGGCGCCCCCGTCGGCAAAGTTGCGGAAGAGTCGCGGCTGATTGAGCCTCAGGCGCTGCTTCCGGCCGTCCAGATACATCCGCGCCTTCTCGTAAGGCTCGCCGCTGTCAAAGAGAGCGACGACGTGATGCCACTGTCGCAGCGCGGGCGAGGTTTCGGTCTCTACACGAAATGAATCGTCCGCCCAGACGCTGATCAGATTGAAATGCAGTTTGCCGTTGACCAGATAGAGCCCGTACCCACGCGACTTCGGCAGGTTGTTCTCCTGCTCGGACGCGTTGTCGGCGGTCTTCGTCACAATCGCCCCGCTCTGTTCGCTCTCGGCGTAGAACCAGGCGGAGATGGCGAACTTCTCTTTGAAATCCCGTACGCGGTCGCGGTAATTGAAGTTGGCGATCCTTCCCGCGTCGTAATAGAGTTTGCCGTCAAATGCAGCGCCCTGTCCCGTTGGCGAATCGACGAATTGCGGCGCGCCGCCTCTGAACCCCCGTTCCACTGGCTTGTTCTCGGCCTGCAATGAACCGTCGGCGTCAATTACATAAGCTGCGGTCCTGCCCGTATGATCGAGTTGATTGCCGAAGACGAGGTTATCTGACGGCGCCCACTGCGCGCCGGGACGCTCGGCGAGAGAACGCTCCCAGCGCCGCTCGGCCTGCGCCGCGGCCCTCAGTTGCGCGGCCATGCGCCGCTCAATCCTCGCCGTCTGAGCTTCCACCTTCGCCAGTTGCAGGCGCTGCTCCCGCGTCGGCGCGGCGATCCAGGGCGCGGAGTTGCCGTGATTGCTGGCGCGCCCGTCTTCAGGAATGCTGTTAAAGTAGGCGTAAAGCTGGTAATACTCGCGCTGTGTAAGTGGGTCGAACTTGTGGTTGTGACAGCGCGCGCAACCCATCGTCAGGCCGAGGAAGAGCGTGGATGTTGTGTCCACACGATCAACAACATATTCGACCGCGTATTCTTCCGGCACTATGCCGTCTTCAGAATTGATGCGGTGATTGCGATTGAATGCGGTGGCGATCCTCTGGTCCAGACTCGCGTTCGGCAGCAGGTCTCCGGCCAGTTGCTCGACGATGAATTGATCGTAAGGCTTATTCTGATTGAACGCCCCTATCACCCAATCGCGCCAGCGCCACGCGACGCGCTCGCCGTCAAGTTGATAGCCGTTCGTGTCGGCGTAGCGCGCCGCTTCGAGCCACTTGAAGGCCATCCTCTCACCATAGCGCGGGCCGGCCAGCAGACGATCCACAACTTTCTCGTAAGCCTGCGGCGACCTGTCGCGCAGGAAAGCGTCCACCTCGGCGGGCGTCGGCGGCAGGCCGGTCAAATCCAGCGAGACACGGCGAATCAAGGTCTCGCGGCCGGCCTCAGGCGCGGGCTTGAGCCCCTCTTTCTCCAGTCGCGCCAGCACGAAATGATCGATCGCGTTGCGCGGCCACCTCTGGTCCTTGACGGCGGGCAACGCCGGACGTCGCGGCGGGATGAAGGCCCAATGCGTCCGCCATTCCGCGCCTTGCGCGATCCATTCGGTCAGCAGCGCGATCTCCGACCGGCTCAGCGCGCGGCCTGACGAAACGGGCGGCATCCGCATGCCGGCGTCCGTCGCGCTGATGCGTTTGACCAATTCGCTCCGTTCGGGGTGGCGCGGCGCGATGGCGTGACGGCCGCGGCCCAGATCGGCGAGCGCCCCGGCCTCGGAATCCAGGCGCAGCCTGACCTTCTTGTTCGGCGCGTCAGGGCCGTGACAGGCCCAGCACTTATCGGAAAGGATGGGCCGGATGTCGCGGTTGAAGTCGATTCGGCGCGGCGATGAGCTTTGCGATCGCGCGCCGATGATGGCCAGCGCGATCAACACCGGCGCAACAACCATGCGCCATGGGCGCACGGGGCGCACGGGCGGAAGTCGCCGTACAACTCTGTTACGCATAACAACGAACCTCTATCGAAGCGGATAGTTTCCTTTCTCACATCTTCCTGTCTAAGTAACACGAATATTCACGAATGGCGAACACCCAGGATCAAGAAAGAGATTCGTGTTCATTCGTGTTTATTTGTGGTTTATGATTCCCCGGCAAGTTCAACCGGAATAATATAGTCAGTATGCCATTTATAGAAGGCTTGTCGCTTCGACAGTTTTTGCAGCCGACACCACATGGATACCCACCGCTCCTCTTCTGCCCTTGCATTAGCCGCCAGCGCATCCCGGGTGGCGGCGCTCCCATAAGGGTATAATTCCGCAGGATGGACTATGACTCAAACGTAATCATAAGCTGAGAAGTTGTGAGCCCTAGTGCGATCTGTTCGCCTCCCCGGCAGACGCTTTTATTTATTCAACCGCTCTATCGGGGGTTCTTATGGCCGACCGCGCCGTCGCAAAAACAGGCTTGGTGAACAACGACATCTATGATCAATTGGGCGAACGCTGGTATACGGCGCGTGATGATCCGATTGCTCTATTGCGCGCCGAATCTCGCGCCAGTAATCCCTGGATCGCCGGCAGCATTCGCCAGGCGTTCCCGTCCGGCGAACTCAACACGTTGACGAACCAGGTCGCGCGCTGGCCGAGGCTTCTCGTATTTTACAACCGAGTGGATTGTTCTTCTTCGCCACTTTCAACCGCAATTTCATTAGCTGGCTGTTCGTGATAAAAGGCGTGGAATGGTTCGTCAAGAACACGCCGCCACGCCTGCATGATCTGAGCCACTTCATAAAACCGGCCGAACTGCGCGCGATGTGCGAAGAGTGTGGATTGCGAATTAACGAATTGCGCGGGTTTGTACCGCGATTCAACAGCGCTTTCTGGCGCCTGTTAATGACCCGAGTGGTAGAGGACGATTTCGCCTTTCAATTTAGCCGTAATCCCCTAATCGGCTATATCGGAATAGCCGTAAAAAACAATAGAGATGAAGCTCGACCGCGATAAATTCGCGATCACTTATTAAAGGCTGTGCAAATTAAAGCCCTATCGATTCAATGGTTTTAGGTTATAGAATCAAGTGCGCCGCCGAGGCGCGGAGATCGCGGAGGAGACGCAGAGGGTAAACTAATCTCTCTTCTCTGCGTTGTCTCGGCGATCTCCGCGCCTCGGCGGTGCACTTACCTTATTCACTGACCTTTCTGAAAGCGCTGATAGCAAATAACTTCAATTTGCACGTCTTCAGATTAATTAACCGGGGTAGACGCCGGAGCGCCTTTATCCTTCACAAAAAACACCAGAAACTTCGCCGGTTTGGAGTCACTCGCATTCTTCGATACAACGTGGATATCATCCGGCGATTCGTAAAACGTCTGACCCGGCCCCAAGGTCGTCTCTTTCCCGCCCTCGACCTGCATGATGATGGAACCTTCCAGCACGTAAACAAAGGTGTGCGCATTATGCCGATGTTTGCTGGACGATGCGCCCGGCGCATATTCCACGGTTAGCATCACCGCTTCCTTGCCAGCCATACCAGCCAGCTCTTTTGTCACGAGTGGGGTAACCTTTGCATTCTGAGCCGCGGACTCCCTGGCCATGAATGGGGCGCTTATAGGATCTCCAATTACAGACGCTGTCGCGAAAAGGCACAGCATTCCCATCAAAACCGAGCGTGCTGCTACGTCATATTTCATATTGTTTTCTCCTGTTATATCGCGGTGGATTGCAGTAGTCGTCGGGAAAAGTAGCGAGCGAGATTAGAACTTAATCCAGACTCCGCCACAAGCCCCGCGCGGCGCCCCCGGCGCAAAGAACGTCGCGTGCTTGTCTTCGGTATGCTCCCGACGATGTGGATCAAGTGACCTTGTAGCTTACTGCCCGCCAATCTCCACCGTGAGCGTGACTGTCGCCCCCACCTCGATCGCGCCTGGTTCCACCGGCGTTGAAGCCGCCGCTCCGGCGCGCGCAATCATCACGTCGCGCATAATGGGCTGGACGCCCATGTCGCCTTCCACCACCGAAAGCACCCGCCCAATCTTCAACCCCAGCGCCTGCGCGAGCGCTCCGGCCTGGGCTTTGGCTTTGACGGCCGCCGCGCGGAGGGCCTGCGACTGCGCGGCATGCTCGTCCTTGAGCGTGAATTGCAGCCGCTGAATCTGGTTCGCGCCCGATTGCATGGCCACGTCAATCGCCTGTCCGATCCGGGTTAGATCATTGACCGTCATGCGCACGACGTTGGTCGCCGTGTAGCCTGTGATCGTGGGTTTTCCGCCCTCTTTCGGATAGCGGTAATCGGGATTGAGCGAGTAACTGACGGTCTTGATCTCCGCGCCCGCGCCGAGCGCCCGCCGCAATTCGGCGAGTACCGTCTCAACACGTTGCGCGTTGTCGGCGGCGGCGGCTTGCGCCGTCTGAGCCTGAGTAGTGACTCCGATGTCAATCCGCGCCTGATCGGGTTGGACTGTGACCGTGGCCTCGCCGCTGACGCGAATGGAAGGTTGCGTCGGACGTTCGGCCGGTTCCTGCGCCGCGGCGCCCGCGCCGATCAACGTCAAGACGACGAGTGGCAATAGTCTCTTCATCTTCCCTCCTTATCCACTTCATGTTCAGATCAACTCTGGCGCCTTATCCGACAAGACTGTCCAGGCAATCTTCGTCCGGTTCGGCTCGCCCCTGGCCGGCGACGGGGGATGCCTGGTCCGTGAGGGAGTGAATGTGATGGCTCATAGGCGATGACTCTACCGCCGTTAAAATTAGACTGGCCGTCCCGTTTTGTCAGTACGGCGCCGCACGTATCAAGTTAAGCCGCCGGCTCAAAATGTCCCTAAGTAGATCGAACACGAGCGGCAGACCTCGGGCGGGTTATCTGAGGAGAGCCGCTGGCGGAACTCTTCGTAAGCCGGCCCGCTCCAAATTGCCGTGACGCCCGCCTCCGCCATGCCGAAATTGAGGCGGTCAGGCGTGGAGATCATGCAACAGGGCATGGCCAATCCTTGATAACTCAGATATGCGCCGCGCCAAGGCCAATCGCACCGCTCAGGCCCGGCGTGTCGGGCGGGTAGGCGCGCGGCTGCAGTTGAGGCAGGCGCAGTTCGAGGCCCAATTGAGCCGCGACCGCGCGAGCTTCGGTAAAGCTGCTTTTAACCAGCGCCTCGTCTTCGCCCAGCAACGTCTGTGAATTGTTATGCGCCGAGTGAAGTTCCATGATAATTATTCGAGGCGGTCTGGCCACGCCAATGCCGACCGTCGTAAATTTGGATCGTCCAAATCGCCGTAGCGGATTCAAGCCCTGGGCTTTCGGCCAGTCGGCCAAACTGAACAGGAAAGCGAAAAAGAAACCGGCGTGATTAATGTGATTTCCCAATAGAGGAACCTGATATGCCATCCCTCGTTATATTGATGTTGGCGCTATCCGCCATGACTCATTCTACAATCACTTCTCATCCAGTCATCGCGCAATCGCCCGCTCCGGTCTATGTCATTCTCTGGTTCGACACCGAAGATTACATACTTCCTCAAAGCGATACGGCGGCGAAACGTCTGGCCGAGGCGCTTACTCGGCTCGGCGTTCGCGCGACGTTTAAAGTGGTGGGCGAGAAGGCTCGGACGCTCGAACGGCGCGGGCGCAAGGACGTGATCGCGGCGCTCAAGAAACACGAGATCGGCTATCACTCCAACACGCACAGCCAGCAACCGACCGTCGCCGTCTACTTGCAACACGCCGGATGGGAAGACGGCGCAGCGGAGTTTTACAGACGCGAAATCCAGGGCGTGCGCGACATCGAGCGGATTTTCGGCGTCACGCCGAGTTGTTACGGCCAGCCCGGGGCGGCGTGGGCTTCGCAGGCCTTCCCTGCCCTGAAGCGAATGGGCATTGGAATGTATCTGGATGAAAGCGACCACGTCGGCATTGGCGACCAGCCGTTCTATTACGGCGGGATGCTGAATGTTTTCAAAATGCGCTCGAACCTCGCGCGGATGGAGTTGAAAGGCGGAGAGAGCCTGACCGAAGGCAAGGCGAAGTTCCAAGCGGCATATGACAGGCTGCGCGCCCAGGGCGGAGGCGCGATCAGCATCTACTATCACCCCTGCGAGTGGGTTCATACTGAATTCTGGGACGGGGTCAATTTCCGGCGCGGGGCTAATCCTCCTCGCGGCGAATGGAAGCTGCCTGGGACGAGGCCTGCGCCCGAGACTGAGGCGGCGTTCAACGATTTTGAGCAGTACGTGAAGTTCATCAAGGAGCAGCCGGGCGCGCGTTTTGTCACGGCGACCGAGTTGATGAAGATTTACGCCGACGGCGCGCTGACACACAACTTCACGCCCGATGAGATAAGGACCATTGCGCAGTCGGTTCAGAGGGAGATCACGTTTTTGAAGATGAACGGCTTCACGCTTTCACCGGCCGACAGTTTCTCGCTGCTGACCGAAGCTTATCTCTCCCTCAACGAAGAAAAAAGACCTGTAAAACTGAACCCGGTTTATGGGCCGGCTCATCAGTTCGAGTCGTCCGCGGGCGGCGGAAAACTGGTAAGCGCGAAACGAGGGGAGTTTTACGACTCCGTCCTTCAAACCTCGCAATTCCTACGCGCGAGCCGGCGGATGCCCGACGAAATCTGGATCGGCGCCAGCAGCGTCTCTCCACAGGACTATCTGGCGACACTCGGCGCTGAGATCGAAGGCTGGAAGAATGCAAATGACTCGCAGGGTAAAATCGTATTGCGGCAAGGTAATTTCACGGCCGATCGTTACGTCGCCGATGATTCGCCGCAGTTGTGGGGCTGGGTGATCTTTCCCGAAGGCTTCCACGCGCCGAAGATCATCGAACTGGCGAAGTTACAGGCGTGGACATTGAAACCCGCGATATTACAAAAATGAAAGCCTGAGCTTCGTCTTCGGAAGGCCGGCGTTTCAATCCGCCAGCCTGTTTGTTATGGCGCGGCGGGCAACCTGACAATATTGTTGTCGGCGACCACACTTAATCGATCCGCGAATTCCAAAATACATGCATGCGCAAGATTCCTTTGCGGACATTCCGGCGAGGTGTTATACCCTTCGAGTTCTACGGTTAAACGAGACTTTGTCCATTGTGAGATCGGCGCTGAGCGCCGATCTCACAATGGACAAAGTCTCGCTGAGGTAGTGATCAATAACGGCGCCGCGTCGAGCCGAAGAATCGCCTCCTCCGCCGCGGATCTTGCGCCAAAAGCCCGGAAGAACCAGGATATGCGGAGCTTGCCTGCCGCAAAAATCTCGCCCGCCCCTTTTGCATGATTGACAGCCCAGGACGGCGGACGCAAAATGACCTAAATTCATATAATAAAATCAGTACAACATACTGAACCAACGTGCAGCTTGATCAGCTTTCGATCGAGCCCATTCCGTGGGACTTGAATGAAGAGATTGAAACTTTGGATAAGCTTGCTGCTGGGTATCGCCGTGAATGTCGCGCTTTGGAACGCGCCTGGTTTGACGGGCGCGGCGGCGCAGGAATCGCAATTCAATCGGGATATCCGTCCGCTGTTGTCGGATCGCTGTTTCCATTGCCATGGACCGGATGAAAAGAACCGCAAGGCGGGGCTGCGCCTCGACACATTTGAAGGCGCGACCAAGGATCGTGGTGGCTATCGCGCGATTACGCCGGGAAAGCCTGAAGAAAGCGAATTGTTGCGGCGTGTGACGTCGCATGACGTGAGCGAAATGATGCCGCCCCCCGCGGCCAAAAAACCGGCGATCACCGCGCAGGAAGCCGAGTTGCTGCGTCGATGGATTCGGCAGGGCGCGAAATATCAGGGCCATTGGGCGTTTCAGCCGCTGGCCAGGGAGGCGCCGCCGAAGGTAAAAAACACGAAATGGGCTCGTAACGCGATTGACCGCTTTATTCTCGCGCGGCTGGAACGCGAAGGGATTGAGCCGTCGCCGCAAGCCGATGCGCGCACGCTCATCCGGCGCTTGTCGCTGGATCTGACCGGCCTCCTGCCGCAACCGGCGGAGGTCAAGGCCTTCGTCAAGGAATTCAATCAAAAAGGCGGCCTGGCGGGCCTTCGCAAACAGGAGGCGGCCTACAGCAGGCTGGTCGAGCGCCTGCTCGCCAGCCCGCACTACGGCGAACGTTGGGGACGGCACTGGCTGGACCAGGCGCGGTACGCCGATTCCAACGGCTACACGATAGACGGCGATCGCATGATGTGGCCTTACCGCGACTGGGTGATTCAGGCGCTCAATCAGGACAAGCCGTTCGATCAGTTCACCATCGAACAATTGGCGGGCGACCTGCTGCCCGAACCGACCAAAGCTCAACTCGTAGCGACGGGCTTTCATCGGAACACGGTCATCAACGAGGAAGGCGGCGTGGACCCCGAACAGGCCCGCGTCGAACAGGTGATGGATCGCGTCAACACAACGGGCGCGGTCTGGCTCGGCCTGACCATAGGCTGCGCGCAGTGCCATTCGCACAAATTCGATCCCATCTCGCACAAAGAGTATTACCAGATGTTCGCGTTCTTCAACTCGACAATGGATTACAATAATCAGGGCCCGGTCATCCCCGTACTACGCGGCGAGATGTTCGGCAAGCCCGAAACGCCGGCGCCGGAAGAGCGGTTCGGGCAGCGCGGCCCGATGCCTGGGGAGATACGCGGCGAGTTGAAGCAGGGCGAATGGGAGAAAATGGAAATCGCCCGGCTCGAACGCAGTCCGGCGGTGACAGCCCCGGATAAAGCCGTCGAATGGCATTCGTTTGAAAGCGTAAAAATCGAGACCGAAGCCAACGGCAAATTGCGTCAATTGGATGACGGTTCGTTTTTGATTACGGCCAACGCTTCGGCGAATGACGCTTATCGCATTCTGGTTCGGATCGATTCGCCTAATGTCGCCGCGGTGCGTTTGCGAGCGCTGCCCCACGAATCCCTGCCGAAGAACGGCCCCGGACTTGCGGCGGATGGTTCATTCGCGCTGAGCGAATTTTATATCGAGTCCGAAGGCGGCGCTCACCGCTTCATCAGCGCTTTTGCCCCCACGGCCGAGGACGAGCAAAGCGCCTGGCCGGTACGCGCGGCCGCCGACAGAGACCGCCGCACGGGATGGTCAATTAATAAAATTGCCAATCCGGGAGAAGCGGTGTTTGTCTACCCGAGCGCGAAAAGATTTGAGAGCCGCCAGATCCAATTCATCATGCGGCACGACGCCGGCGCCAGGCGCGGCCTGGGTCGCTTCAAAATCGAAATCGCGCGGGAAACGCCGCGCGATGCGCGCGGCGCGGCGCTGCTCGAGGCCTTGAAACTCCCGCTCAACTCGCGCTCGCCCGAACAGCAGGCGATGGTGAACGCAGCCTTCGCTTCGGCGCGCGCGGTCCGGGAAAAGCAGTCCGGCGCCACTGTAATGGCGATGATTATGCGCGACATCGACACGCCACGTGAGACCTATATTTTCACACGCGGCGATTTCACGCGACCAGACAAAGCCGCGGGCCTGTTGCAACCGGGAGTGATAAGCGCCATTGCGCCCGCTCTGCCCGATACCGGCAAGACTCGCACGCGCCTGGATCTCGCCAAATGGCTGGTGAATCCGGCCAATCCGCTCACGCCGCGCGTCACCATCAATCGTGTCTGGATGCGCTATTTCGGCCGCGGCCTGGTCGAAACCGAAGATGATTTCGGCGCGCAAGGCGCGCAGCCCATGCATCCCGAGCTGCTGGACTGGCTGTCCGGCGAATTTATCCGCCAGGGCTGGAGTATGAAGGCTATGCACCGCTTGATGGTCACGAGCGCCACTTATCGGCAGGCTTCCGCCGCGCGTAAGGAATTGATTGAGATCGATCCTCGCAACCTGCTGCTGGCCAGGCAGGAACGCTTGCGCGTCGAGGCGGAGATCGTGCGCGATGCGGCCCTGAGCGCCAGCGGCCTGTTGAATGCGCGCATAGGCGGCCCGAGCGCGCGCCCCCCCCAGCCCGCCGGCGTCTATGCATTCACACAGAATCGAAAAAACTGGATGACGGCGTCCGGGACGGAACGCTTTCGCCGGGCGTTGTATACGCAATTTTATCGCAGCGCGCCTTACCCGTTGTTTACGACTTTTGACACGCCCGATTTTCAGACCGTCTGCACTCGCCGGCAGCGATCGAACACGCCGTTGCAATCGTTGACGCTGGCGAATGACCCGGCCTTTCTGGAAATCGCGCAGGGACTCGCCGCGCGCCTTGTGCGAGATGAGCCTGGAGAATTCGCCGCCACGCTGGACGCCCGTTTGCGTCGCGCGTTTGCGCTCTGCTTCAGCCGAAAGCCCACCCCTGCTGAACTCGCGGCGCTGCGCGGATACGTGGAACGGCAGGCGCAGGGCTTCGCCAGTCAGCCTGCTTCGGCGAGAACGCTGGCGTCCAGGGAATTGATAGAAGCCGGATTGACCGAGGCGCAAAGCGCGGCGCTCGTGGCCGCCGCCCGCGCGCTCTTCAACACCGACAACTTCATCACGCGGGAGTAAAGCAATGAACGATTATTCAAAGAACGAACTGCGAGACGCGACCCGCCGCCATTTCTTCGGGCAGTGCGCCGTCGGCCTGGGTTCCATCGCGCTCAATTGTTTGCTCGCGCAGGATGGCTGGAGCGCTCAGCAGCGCCCCAAAATTGGTCCTACAGATCCGATGGCCAATCCGATGGCCCCGCGCAAGTCGCCGCTGCCGGCCAAAGCCAAACGGGTGATTTATCTGTTTATGGCTGGAGCGCCTTCGCAACTGGAATTGTTTTCAGACAAACCTAAGCTGCGCGAATTGACAGGCCAACCGCCGCCGCCCAGTCTGCTCAAAGGCCGCCGCTTCGCCTTTCTGAAAGGCAATGAAAAGCTGCTGGGGACGAAGCGCCGGTTTTCGCGCTGCGGGCAATCGGGAATGACGCTCAGCGAATTGCTGCCGCATCACCGCAAGATAGTAGACGAGGTTTGCTGGCTGCGCGGAATGTCCACGGACGTGTTCAACCACGGCCCGGCGAAGCTGTTTATGAACACGGGCTTTCAAATCCCGGGCCGCCCGGCGTTCGGCGCATGGGTTACATACGGGTTGGGCAGCGAATCGGCGGACCTGCCCGGCTTCGTCGTCTTGCAAAGCGGCCGGCGAGGCCCTCGCGGCGGCGCGTCGCTGTGGAGCAGCGGCTTTTTGCCGACTTCGTTTCAAGGGGTCCCGTTTCGCGGCAGCGGCGATCCGATACTGAATTTGCAAAGCCCTGCCGGACTCACGCGCGAAAATGAACGCGATTTTTATGACATCGTCGGCGTGTTGAATAAAGCCCGGTTCGATCAGACCGGCGACCCCGAGATCATGACGCGGATGAACGCTTACGAAATGGCCTTTCGCATGCAAACGAGCGCGCCGGAGTTGATGGACCTGAGCAAGGAATCGGCGGCCACGCTGGCGCTGTACGGCGTGAAGCCGGGCGAGGCGGGATTTGCGGCGAATGCGCTGCTGGCGCGGCGTATGATCGAGCGCGGCGTGCGCTTCGTACAGCTCTATCACACCGACTGGGACCATCACGGGGAACGCGGCAACAATCTCGACGGCGACCTCGAAGCGCGCTGCCGCGAAGTAGACCAGGCCAGCGCGGCGCTCGCGCTTGACCTGAAACAACGCGGTTTGCTCGAAGACACCATCGTCATCTGGGGCGGCGAATTCGGCCGCACCCCAATGGGCGAAGTGCGCGAAACGACCGGACGCGATCATCACATCGACGCGTTTACGATCTGGGTCGCCGGCGGCGGATTCAAACCCGGCTACCTGTTTGGCGAAACGGACGAACTCGGCTTCGGCGTCGTCGAGGGCGGCCTGCACGTCCACGATCTGCACGCGACCCTGCTCCACCAACTCGGCTTCGATCACGAACAGTTGACCTATCGCTTCCAGGGCCGCGATTTCCGGCTGACCGACGTGCATGGCAGGGTGGAAAAAAATATTCTTGCCTGACGGCTGACCAGCCCCACGCCATGGCTCCATTGATGCGCTCGCCGCTATACCGTTTTATTGAGAATCGGGTAAGTTGGTTTACAAACTTCGAGCCGAGGATGAACAACGATTGACGCGGACCTTTTCACCGCCGAGGCGCGGAGCGCGCAGAGTATACGCAGAGTGACTCCGCGCTCACTCTGCGTTCTCCGCGCCTCGGCGGTGAATGGAATGGCATTGTCAATCAACCCGATTTGTAAACTTTCTTTTCTGAACCTCAGTAGCTCATCCTGCTGATCTTTTCCGAAAAACCTGTCCGGATCATAAGGCGGCGCGAAGGTCTTTTGCGATCGCATCCCTGATGGTGTAAAGTAAATTAAGGCTGCGGCCTCCCCATCGATAATCGAACAAGACCATTTCAAAACATTTCGTAATCATATGAAGACATGGCCGGGACATCCATATCCGCTTGGCGCCACCTGGGATGGGAGAGGCGCGAATTTCGCGCTCTTTTCCGAAAACGCGTCGGCCGTCGAACTGTGTCTGTTCAGCATCGACGATCCGAAGCGCATGACGGATTGCATTCGCCTGACGGAACGAACCAATTACGTCTGGCACGTCTACCTGCCTGAGGCTCGTACGGGATTGCTTTATGCGTATCGTGTGTACGGCCCGTTCGAGATTAGTAACGGGCATCGATTTAATTCCGCCAAGCTGCTGCTTGATCCTTACGCCAAAGCGATCGAGGGGGACATTGACTGGAACTACTCGCTGTTCGGGTACACCGTCGGCGATCCGAACGAGGACCTGTCATTCGACGGGCGTGACAGCTCGGAATACCTTCCCAAATGCGCGCTGATTGACACGAAATTCGACTGGGAGAGTGACGTCCCGCTCCGAACGCCTTGGAGCAAAACCTTGATCTATGAGCTGCACGTCAAGGGGTTCACGGCGCGCCACCCGGCAGTGCCGGAGAAAATGCGCGGAACGTACGCGGGACTTGCGCACCCCGCTGTGATCGAACACCTGAAGGCGTTGGGCGTCACCGCCGTCGAACTGATGCCGATTCATCATTTCGTGACCGAAAAACATCTGCTCGACAAGGGGCTGACCAATTACTGGGGCTACAACTCGATCGGTTATTTCGCGCCTGATCCCCGCTACTCACACTCAAGGCGCGGCGGCCGGCAGGTGGACGGGCAGGTGACCGAATTCAAAACGATGGTGAAGCGTTTGCACCGGGCAGGTATCGAAGTCATCCTGGACGTCGTTTACAACCACACCGCCGAAGGCAATCAGATGGGGCCGACGATCTGTTTTCGCGGCATAGACAACGCGTCCTACTACCGGCTGGTCGAGGGTGACAAGCGTTATTACATGGACTACACCGGCTGCGGCAACACGCTGAACATGCTTCATCCTCGCGCGCTCCAGCTCATCATGGACAGTTTGCGCTATTGGATTCAAGAGATGCATGTGGACGGGTTCCGTTTCGATCTGGCGGCCGCGCTGGCGCGCGAACTCCATGAAGTTGACCGCCTCGGCGCGTTCTTCGACATCATTCACCAGGACCCTGTGATCAGTCAGGCCAAATTGATCGCCGAGCCATGGGACCTGGGTGAGGGCGGCTATCAGGTTGGTAACTTTCCCGCGCTCTGGGCGGAGTGGAACGGCATTTATCGAGACACAGTGCGCGGGTTCTGGCGCGGCGACGACGGCCTGGTTTCAGACCTGGCCTACCGCCTGACGGGAAGCAGCGACCTTTATGAAGACGACGGGCGCAAGCCGTATGCGAGCGTGAATTTCGTCACGGCGCACGACGGTTTCACGCTCGCCGATCTGGTCAGT
>DASUFM010000829.1:0-5440 GCA_036274535.1 Blastocatellia bacterium | reverse complement strand
TGCTCAGCGTTGACCCGAAATAGTCGGTGTAGTTGAAATCCATCTCGACCGCGCCCATCCGCATGACCGGGCCTGGAATCTTCGCGCCGAATCGCAGAGATATTCCCTCATCAGGCTGGATGTGGATGACCAGCCGGTTGGTCCTCAGCTTTTCGATCGGCGTCTCGCGGAAGAGCGTCAACGGCGCGCTCTTGAATTGGATGGCGATTTCCGTCACCCGCTTCGGCAGCCGCTTTCCGGTGCGCAAATAGAAGGGCACGCCGGCCCACCGCCAGTTGTCGATCATCAATTTCATCGCCACGAAAGTCTCCGTGGTCGAGTTCAGCGGCACCCCGGGCTCCTGGCGATAGGCCGGAACTCGCTCGCCGTTTACTTCGCCATCGCCGTACTGCCCGCGAATCGCGCGAGTCAGCACTTCCTGAGGCGAAAATGGCTGGATGCCGCGCATGACTTTCGCCTGTTCGTCGCGCACCTCATTCGCGTCGAAGGAACTCGGCGGCTCCATAGCGGTCAGCGAGACTAATTGGAAGAGGTGATTGGGAACCATGTCGCGCAGCGCGCCTGACGTGTCGTAATAGCCGCCGCGCTTTTCGACGCCTACGGATTCGGCGGCGGTGATCTGGACGTTGTCGATGTAGCGGCGGTTCCAGACCGGCTCGAAAATGCCGTTGCCGAAGCGGAAGACCAATATGTTTTGGACCGTCTCTTTGCCCAGGTAATGGTCGATTCGATAGATCTGTCGCTCGTCCAGCGATCGTTTGAGATCGATGTTGAGCCCCCGCGCCGACTCCAGATCGTGGCCGAAAGGCTTTTCGATAATCACCCGGCGCCATTGGCCGTTTTCTTCCTTGGTCAATCCGGCGGCTTTGAGCTGTCCGACGATCTCGCCGAAGAAATCGGGCGCCGTGGCCAGGTAGTAAAAATAATTGCCTTGAGTCCCGTGTTCGCGGTCGGCTTGCTCGACCGCCGCCTTCAGTTTCTGATAGCTGGCCGGATTCTTCGCATCGCCGCTGATGTAATAGATCCGCTTCATGAACCAATCCCAGAGGTTCGGATCGACCTCGGTCGTGGCGAATTTCTTCATGTCATGCGAAATCTGTTCGCGGAACGCCTCGGTCGACAAATCGCTGCGCGACATGCAAACCACCGCGAATTCGCGCGCGAGCAAATCGCTTTTGGCCAGGTTGTAAAGGGCGGGGAAAAGTTTGCGCTTCGTCAAGTCTCCGGTCGCTCCGAAGATCACCATTACGCAGGGGTCGGCGCTCTGTCCTATGATCGGCAGTGGAGCTGTGTTCGCCATAAGATTACTTCCTCTTGGGTCCTATAGGACAAACAGGGCAAATAGGATAAATAGGAGATATAAGTCCTATTCGTCCTACTTGTCCCATTCATTGTTATTGCGCGGCGGCAAGGGCCGCCGCGTAATTCGGGTGTTCGGCGATGTCTGAGACGTACTCGGCGTACTTGACTTTATTGTCGGGGGCGATCACGAACACGGCCCGCGCATGCAAACGGTCGAGCGGCCCGCCCTGGATCAACACGCCGTAATTCGAACCGAATGACGCGTCGCGGTGATCGCTGGCCGGGGTGACTTTATCCACGCCCGCCGCCCCGCACCAGCGCTTCATTGCGAACGGCAGATCCATGCTGACGCAAACTATCTCGACGTTCGGCAGCTTCGCGGCCTCTTCATTGAATCTTCTGGTCTCGGCGTCGCAGACCGGCGTGTCCAGCGAAGGAATGGCGGCGATGATCCGCGTCTTGCCCGCGCCCGTCGCCAGCGTGTAATCGCTCATATCGATTTTCTGAAGCTTGAAATCAGGCGCGTCCTGGCCGGCGGTTACTTCCTGGCCTATAAGAGTTACCGGGTTGCCTTTGAGTGAAACTGAAGCCATTGAGTCTCCTTTGAGGTTAAAGTTTGATTTTGATGACGAACGGGGCGCAGATTATACAGTTTTGAATATCGAGGATCGAGGATCGAAGATCGAAGATGGAAGGCCGTAGATTGCTTATGATCTCGATCCCCAACTCTCGATTTTCCATCTTCGATCCTCAATCCTCGATCTTTTCAGCCGCCGGCGGGTCTTTCGACGTGTCCGCCGAATTTGTGGCGCATGGCGGAAAGCACTTTCTCGGCGAACGAGCTCTCCTGGCGCGAACGGAAGCGGGTGAAGAGCGAGACCGCCAGCACGTCCACGGGCACTGCTTCTTCGATCGCCGCCTGAATCGTCCAGCGCCCTTCCCCCGAATCGTGCACGAATCCGGAATAATTCGTGAGCGTCTGGTTTTCTATCAGCGCCATCGCGGTCAAATCGAGCAGCCACGACCCGACTACGCTGCCGCGCCGCCATACCTCGGCGATGTCGGCGAGGTTCAGATCGTAGCGATAATCTTCGGCCAGCTCTTTCGTGTTCGCGTTGCGCATGATGTCGAAGCCTTCGGCGTAGGCCTGCATCAGGCCGTACTCTATGCCGTTGTGAATCATCTTGACGAAATGGCCGGAACCGGCGGGGCCGCAGCGTAAATAACCTTGTTCAGCATCGCTCTCTATATTCTCGCGGCCCGGCGTGCGCTCGATCTCGCCGCGCCCGGGCGCGAGTGTTTTGAAAATCGGCGCCAGACGCTCAAAGACTTCTTTCTCGCCGCCGATCATCAGGCAATAGCCGCGCTCGGCGCCCCAGATGCCGCCCGACGTGCCGACGTCGACATAATGGATGCCTTTCGTTATGAGCGACTTCGCGCGCCGCACGTCGTCCTTGAAATTCGAATTGCCGCCGTCAATGATGACGTCGCCGGCGGACATGGACCTGGCCAGCTCTTCGACGGTTTTTTCGGTCGGGGCGCCGGCGGGGACCATCACCCAGACGGCGCGAGGTTTTTGCATCTTTTCCACCAGGTCCTCGATCGATTTCGCGCCGCCCGCGCCTTCGCTCTCCATCTGCCTGACGCTCTCGGCGTTGAGATCGAAGACGAAGCATTCGTGCCCGCCACGCATCAGGCGCCGAACCATGTTGGCGCCCATCCTGCCCAGACCTATCATTCCCAATTGCATCGACATCGCTCCTTTTCGCAATCATTTTTCCGATCTCCTTCAGTAATCTCCTGTTTTTACTCTAGATTGTCAACGCTAACTTGACGACTCACTCCTTGACGGATTGCGTATGGAATGAAAGCCTTGTAGCTTATCTACGCTCCAATGAATTCCGCGGACCGTTCACTACGCGAAACGGCTTGCGGAATCCGACCTTCACTCGAAAAAAAGGCTCTTTTGGGAAGAAAGGGGAAATTACAATGAAGCGCACTCGTTTACTTATTCTGTCGTTCGCGCTGCCCGCGGCTTTGCTTTTCATGTGGTTCGCGCTCCGGCCTGGAGGCGCTCCGGCGGCCGCCAAAAACGTGGAGGCGGCGACGCCGCCGAACGCCGTGCCCAGCGGGCCGTCGGATTGGCCGCAATGGCGCGGGCCCGAACGCAACGGATTATCGAAAGACACCGGCCTGCTCAAGCAATGGCCGGCGTCCGGGCCTCGGCAGGCCTGGTCAATATCGGGCCTTGGCGAAGGCTTCGGCTCGCTTGCGATCAAAGGCGACCGCATCTATGTGCAGGGAACAAAGGGCGCCGCGAGCGCTGTCTTTTGTTTGAATCGCGCCGACGGCAAAACGGTCTGGTCGGCGGCTCTTGGGCAGAAATTGGAAGAAGGCCGTGGCAATGGGCCGCGCTCGACCCCGACGGTGGACGGCGACCGAGTTTACGCCATGACCGAGAACGGCGATCTGGCCTGCCTGCGCGCGAGCGACGGCTCGCCGATCTGGCGCAAAAACGTTTTGAGAGAGTTCGGCGGAAACAACATACGCTGGTTGCTCAGTGAATCACCTTTGATTGACGGCGATCGCGTGATAGTCACGCCGGGCGGCCGTGGCGCCGGGATGGTCGCTCTCGACAAGATGACCGGCAAAGAGGTCTGGAGGTCGAGAGACCTGAGTGACGAAGCGGGCTACGCGTCGTGCATCGCGGCCGACATCGGCGGGGTGCGCACGATCATGAATTTCACCGCGCGAGCGGCCGTAGGCGTCCGCGCCAGCGACGGCAAACTCATGTGGAGCCAGTCCTCGCCGGCCAACGGCACCGCCAACTGCGCCACGCCGGTTTACCAGGATGACAAAGTCTTCTTCAGTTCCGGCTACGGCACCGGCGGCGCCCTGTTCGGACTGAGCGCGCAAAACGGCGAGGTCAGAGCGCAGCAGCTCTATTTCACCAAGGACATTCAGAACCATCACGGCGGCGTGATTCTGGTCAACGGCTACCTTTACGGTTTTTCAACCGCGCTGACCTGCATCGAATTCGCCACCGGCAGGAAAATGTGGGTCAACCGCAGCGTCGGCAAGGGCTCGCTGACTTACGCCGACGGGATGCTTTATCTATTCAGCGAAAGGAACGTCGTCGGATTGGCCGAAGCGAACCCGAACGCTTACGTCGAAAAAGGCCGCTTCTCGATTCCCGATAAGGGAATAGAAAGCTGGGCGCATCCGGTCGTGATCGGCGGAAAACTTTACATCCGCAATCAGGGAGATCTGACCGCTTACGACGTGAAAGCGAACTAGCTTATACTCAGGCAGCGGCTCGACACGTGTTGAGTCGCTGCCTGAGGTTTGGACAATAGAGGATCGCCTATGACCGCTCTTCCAAAGAAAAAGTACACACTGGAAGAATACCTGGAACTCGACAAGAACTCCGAGGATCGCTACGAGTATTTCGACGGCGAGGTCTTCGCAATGGCGGGCGGAAGCCCAAACCATGCGCGCATCAGCGGAAATGTCTATTCCGCGCTTCAATCGAAATTGAGAGGCGGACGATGTGAGGCGTTCAATTCCGAGATGCGCCTTAAGGTTCCTTTGGCTTTGCCCTACCGCTACCCGGACGCTTCCGTCGTCTGCGGCGAGCCGGTCTTTGACGAGATTGACGGGCAACAGATGCTGGTCAATCCGGTACTGATTGTCGAAGTCCTCTCCCCTTCCACCGCCGCTTATGATCTGGTAGACAAGTTTTCAGCCTATCAGTCAATCGATTCGTTTAGAGAATACCTGCTCATCACTCAAGACCGCCCGCACGTTATACAACACGTCAAGCAATCAAAAAAGCGATGGTTGCGAATTGAAATAGATGGAATGGAAAGCGAAGTAAAGCTGGAATCCGTCAACGCGACTCTGGCTTTGATCGAGCTTTACGAGCGCGTCGATTTTCAGTAGAGACGCGGGATTTTGCGTCTTTACTGTTTGACTGCGATCGCCTGCATCTCGAAATGCGCGTCGCGCAGCAGTTTCCCTGATCCCAGAAAAGCCCGCGCCGGAAAATCCTTCTTGTAATAGGTCCGGTAGACGCCGTTGAATTTATCGTAGAGCGCCACGTCGGAGCAGAAGACCTGCGTCGAAACAATGTCGTCCA
>DASUFM010000828.1:0-4851 GCA_036274535.1 Blastocatellia bacterium | reverse complement strand
CCGGGCGCTCAAGCCCCGCGCCAACGCGTCGGCTGATCCTCGCGAAGTCAGGGCGGCGACCTGCACCGCGTAACCGTTGATCCGGCGCGCCTGCGCGCCGGCCGTCAATGGACACAACCATACGAAGAGCGCCACGAGCGCAACGCAGATTCGCGCCGGCGTGACTTTCTCCAGACACTCTCTCTTCGCAAAATTTTCCGTGAAATCGATATACCTGAAACGCATGATGTCCTGCCTTACACTTCTGTGAGGACGGATTACGACTGTAATTATTACTTCTTCTTGTGAGGCTTTTCAGTATCAGGCAACGAGTGTTCAGGGCAAACTACAATGATTTGCTAGTTCTACAGACAGTGGAGTAAGCCATATGATTATGGGGTTTATATCAATGGCCTTATTATGATAGCAAAAACTGAGCGGAAAGCTCAATGGCTTAAAGAAATTTTGAGAAATTTCCGCGCCGTGAGCCGCGGTTGACAAACCTCTTATCAAAACTATAATTACGCCTTTTGCCGACGCAGGGGGATTTATGATCATCTCACTAGCGCGAATGCCTCCCGATGGGCTCGCTTTCAAGCGCCAGTACACAGCGGGCGAACTGGACACGAGGGAGTACGATTTCGAGTTGAAGGAGCCGCCCCTGGTTGAGGGCCGCGCGATACGGGCCGGTCAGGATATACGGTTGCGCGGAGAGATCAAGGCCAGGATATCCGCTCCCTGCGACAGGTGTTTGAACGAAGTCACGATCCCCGTCCAGATTCCTTTCGATCTGTTCTATGCGCCGGCCGAGCCCGGCGAAGGGGAGGCCGGCGAGCGCGAGTTGTCGGAACGCGACCTGGATTTCGCCGTTTATGAAAACGACCAGATCGACCTGGACGAACTGATCCTCGAACAATTGGAATTGAGTCTGCCGAGTCGCGTGTTGTGCCGCGAAGAATGCCGTGGGTTGTGCCCGCAATGCGGCGCCGATTTGAATGTCGAACAGTGCGAGTGCAAACCGCAAATTGACCCGCGATGGCGGGCGCTGGCCGATCTTAAGACCAAGATGGAAGAATGAAGATATTGAATAAGCGCTGAGGGAAATTTCGAAGAGTAATCGTCTTTCATTTACCATTTTCCATATTACATATTTAATTTGTCATCGCCTGCCCTGTGTGGTTCCGAAAAATGGCCAATGACAGGTGTAATATGGAAAATGGTAAATGAAAATATCTCGGAATATTTGCCTGCCGCTTATTGGGCGAATAAAAAGATCTGTTTTTTATTTTTTGGAGACCGTCATGCCGAATCCTAAACGACGCCATTCGAAATCACGCAGCCGCAAGCGCCGCGCGCACGACGCGCTGAAGCCCACGAATCTGATCGCCTGCCCGAACTGCGGATCGATGAGGCTGCCGCACCGCGTCTGCGCGAGTTGCGGTTTTTATCATGGGCGCACTGTAATTTCGAAAGAACTGTAGTCCTTTCTCCATGCTCACCACCATCGCCGTTGACGCAATGGGTGGGGACAACGCCCCCGCCATAGAAGTTGAAGGCGCAATCCAGGCGGCGCGCGACTTGCGCGCCCGTATTCTCCTTGTCGGTCAGGAAGAGCGCATTCGCGCGGAACTGCGGCGGCAAGGCGTCGCGAATCCGCGCCGGCAACGACTGCACATCGAAGTCGTCAACGCCTCGGAAGTGATCACCATGCATGATCCGGTGGCGCAATCGGTGCGCCGTAAACGTGATTCGTCCATCCGCGTGGCGGCCCGCCTGGTGCGTGAAGGCAAAGCCCACGGCCTGGTCAGCGCAGGCAATACCGGCGCCGCCATGGCCACCGCCAAGCTCGTGCTGGGAACGCTGCCTTCGGTCGACCGCCCCGCGCTGGCGGGCATCTTCCCCACGATCACCGGCCGGGGAACGGTCCTGCTGGACGTCGGCGCCAACGCCGAATGCAAGCCGGAACACCTGGAGCAATTCGCGATCATGGGGGCGATCTATTCGCGATCCATCCTCGGGGTGCGCGCCCCCAAGGTCGGATTGATGAGCATCGGCGAAGAGGACATCAAGGGAAACGACCTGACCAAAGAGTCGCAGATCCTGCTGAAAGACGCTCCGGTCAATTTCATCGGGAATGTCGAAGGACGCGACATCTTCACCGGCGAAGTCGACGTGATCGTTTGCGACGGGTTCACCGGCAACGTCATTTTGAAAACCAGCGAGGGTCTGGTCGAGGCGATCATGGGACTGCTCAAGACCGAGTTGGGGCAGACGGTATTGACGCAGACGGGGGCGATTTTGTCGCGACAGGCTTTTCGCAGCGTCAAGAAGCGCCTCGATTATTCGGAATTCGGCGGAGCCCCGCTGCTCGGTTGCAAGCAGGTCGTGCTGATCTGTCACGGCAGTTCGACGCCTAAAGCCATCCGCAACGCGATCCGCATCGCCAAGGAGTTCTACAAAGCCAACCTGAGCGAACGCATCGAGCGCGAACTGAGCAAAGTGGCTTTAACAGGCGAGGATTGATTGGTAGTTGGTGGTTGGTGGCTGGTGGTTGGTCGCGATTCTTCACCAACCACCAGCCACCAGCCACCAACCACCAACCACCAACTATGGGCAAAGTAGCGTTCATATTTCCGGGCCAGGGTTCGCAGCGCGCGGGCATGGGTCGCGATCTGGCGGGGAGTTCCGCCGCCGCGCGAGCGGCTTTCGATGAGGCTGATCGGGCGTTGGGATTCGATCTGAGCGATCTCTGCTTCAATGGTCCTGAAGAGGATTTGCAGCTTACGGCGAACACGCAACCGGCGATTCTGACGGCTTCTATCGGCGCCTATCGCGCGCTATCTGAAAAAGGATTCGAGCCTGACTTCGTAGCGGGCCACAGCCTCGGCGAATATTCCGCGCTGGTCGCGGCCGGCGCTTTGAACCTGAGCGACGCCGCGCGCCTGGTCCGCCGTCGCGGCGAACTGATGCAGGAAGCGGTTCCGGTCGGCGTCGGCGCCATGGCGGCGATCCTGGGAATCGGGGCCGAGAAAGTCGCCGCGGCCTGCGAAGCCGCGGCGAAAGGTCAGGTCTGCGCGCCGGCGAATTTCAACTCGCCCGAACAGATCGTCATCGCCGGACACAAAGACGCCGTCGAGCGCGCCGTCGAAGAATGCAAGGCTCTGGGCGCCCGCCGCGCGATGATGCTGAAGGTCAGCGCGCCTTTCCATTCCGCGCTGATGAGGCCCGCGCAGGATAAAATGGTCGAACCTCTGAGCGGCGTCGCCTTCGGCGATCTTACGCGCCCTATCGTCAACAACGTAGACGCGGCGGTCGTGACCGGCGGAGCGGAGTCGCGCGACGCGCTGATCCGCCAGATCTCCGCGCCGGTGCGATGGGTGGAGAGCGTGATGTTGATGTTGAGGGAGGGCGTGGATACCTTCATCGAGGTCGGCCCCGGAAAGGTTCTGATCGGATTGGTCAAAGCTATCGCAAAAGACGCGGGCCCGGACATCAAACCGGACATCAGGCTGCTTAACGTCGAAGATCAGGCGAGCCTTCAGGCTACCGCCGAATCACTGCGAAAATTATAAATGGCTTCGTATCTCTCTTTCATATTTAATATTTCATGTTTCATATGGCATATTAAACATGTTTCATATGGCATACTAAATATGAAACCTGACGATGATCAATATGTTTAGCTTAAACGGACAAATCGCCATGGTAACCGGCGCCTCACAAGGAATTGGCCGGGCCACCGCGCTGGTCCTGGCGCGCTGCGGCGCGGACGTGGCCCTGATGGCTCGTTCGCTGGATAAATGCGAGGCCGTGGCGGACGAGATACGCGCGGCCGGGCGACGCGCGCTGGCCGTCAAATGCGACTTAAGCGACGCCCTGGAGATCAAAGCCGGGGTCGAAAAAGTCTCATCGGAACTCGGACAGATTAGCGTTCTTGTCAACAACGCGGCCATCACGCGCGACGGATTGATGCTACGGATGAAGCGCGAGGACTGGGATGAGGTGATCAAAACCAATCTGACGGGCGTTTTTCTGATGACCCAGGCCGTCCTGCCTATGATGACCAAGGCGCGGCGCGGACGCATCATTAATCTGACCTCGGTCGTGGCTCAATTGGGCAACGTGGGGCAGGTTAACTATATTTCCTCGAAATCCGGCGTCATCGGGTTCACGAAGGCCGTGGCGCGCGAATATGCGTCGCGCAGCATAACCGTCAACGCCGTCGCCCCCGGATTTATAGAAACCCCGATGACCGCCGCGCTCAATGAGGCGGCGCGCAACGCGATGCTCGAACAGATTCCGTTAAAGCGTCCTGGAACCGATCTCGATGTGGCCTATGCGGTTGCATTTCTGGCCTCGGATGAGGCAGGCTATATTACTGGTCAAGTGATCAACGTAAACGGCGGAATGTACATGTGATTTGGCAGTTGCCCCGAATAAATATTTTTCCTGGAGGAATTCATGGCAGAATCAATTGAGGATAAGGTTAAGCAAATCATCGTGGATGAACTCGGTGTCGAGGAATCAGAGGTCACACCCAACGCCAGATTCATTGACGACCTGGGGGCCGATTCACTCGACACGGTCGAGTTGGTGATGCGATTCGAGGAAGAGTTCAGCATCGAAATTCCAGACGAGGACGCGGAAAAAATTCAGAGCGTGCGCGACGCCATCGCATACATCGAAGAGCGCCGTAAATAGCGCCATCGATTGCGGATTGCGGATTGCGGATTAAAGTGATAAGCCTCGCGGTGATTTTTATTCCGCCATATGTAATTCGATATGATGTTCTCCGCCAGATGGGGCGCAAAATTTCGCGTCTCTACAACCCGCAATCCGCAATGAGTAATCAAAGAATCCGCAAATTGCACT